>CALELW010000271.1 GCA_937902905.1 uncultured Clostridium sp.
ATATGTTATGGTTTGTGAATTGTTGGAATCCTGAAAAACTAACATAAATAGTTTGACACAAACCATAACATATAATTTTTATTAGCCAAGCTAAAGAGAAGAAGGAAAATTTCTGCCTTCAAACATACAGTTTTTTTGAAGTTGTGAGGATGGATAAGATATAGTTTGAGCAAATGTTCACTGCCCGTTTTTTGAATTCCAGTAATTTAGGGAGAAAGACTTTGTGGCTCGTGGGTACAAACACGTGGGTATGAGGCTTGCGTATTTTGCATGCCCATACCCTTACGTGTTTGTTAAGCGAAAGCGCCCACGAGACGCAAAGCCTTTCTCCTAAATTACGGAACCAAAAAAATACTGCCACTGAACATACTTGACACCTCCTACCATTCATGATATAGTTGAGAACAGATTGAGGATATCTCAAGAAGGGGCACACCACCTCGGGTGTGGACTTTTTTTGTGATATCCTTTTGTTGTATCAGAAGAGAAAGGAGAGACAATATGATTTGCTTGAATGGAAACCAGGTTTCAGACTGCGAAGGATTATCACTGGAAGATTTTATCGAAAAACAAAATTTTGAGAAGAACAAAATTGCGGTTGAAATCAACGGTGAGATTATTCCAAAGAAAGATTACGAAACGGTTCAGATAAAAGAAAATGATGTAATTGAAGTGGTAAGTTTTGTTGGTGGGGGCTGCTAAAACAACCCTGACATGTAAAACGTAAATTTAAATACAAAGATTGAGAGGATAAGAACATGGAAAACAAAGATACTTTTATGCTTGGTGGACAGGAGTTTTCTTCGCGTTTCATCTTAGGCTCCGGAAAATATTCACTGGATTTAATCAAGGCATCGGTTGAAAATGCCGGTGCGCAGATTATTACATTGGCACTCCGCCGTGCGAATCAGGATGGACGTGCAAATATTTTGGATTATATTCCGGAAGGCGTTACCTTGCTGCCAAATACATCCGGTGCGAGAAATGCAGACGAAGCAGTTCGTATTGCGCGTTTGTCAAGAGAAGTTGGCTGCGGCAATTTTGTAAAAATTGAGATTATGAGAGATTCCAAATATTTACTTCCGGATAATCAGGAAACCATCAAGGCGACAGAAATTCTTGCAAAAGAGGGATTTGTAGTTATGCCTTATATGTATCCCGATTTGAATGTGGCACGTGATTTGATGAATGCCGGTGCTGCATCAATTATGCCTTTGGCTGCACCGATTGGTTCGAACAAAGGTCTTTGCACAAAAGAATTTATTCAGATTTTGATTGATGAAATTAATCTTCCGATTATTGTGGATGCCGGCATTGGAAAACCATCCGAAGCATGTGCTGCAATGGAAATGGGAGCAGCCGCAATTATGGCGAATACCGGTATTGCGACAGCAGGAGATATTCCAGCTATGGCAGAAGCATTTAAACTTGCGATTGAGGCAGGAAGAAAGGCTTATCTTGCCGGTACCGGCCGTGTGTTAGAGCGTGGGGGAAGTGCATCTTCACCGCTGACCGGCTATATTCAGGATGGCAGTTTTGAGACAAAATAAAGATAGTTGGAGGACGACATGGATAAAGTAAATGAGAGTATATTAAGTGAAACAATTCTGGAAGATATGAAAGAAAACCGAATTGACCACATGACTTATTTAGAGGGAATGGAAGTTTTGGATTCCGATGTTGAGAAGACGGTAGTGGACGCAATGAATGCCTACGATTATGATTCTTATACAGCTGCGGATGTCCGTCGTGCGATTTATAAAGACAATCGTACGCCCGAAGATTTTGCGGCACTGTTGTCACCGGCAGCCCTTCCTTTTTTGGAGGAAATTGCGCAGATGGCACAGAAGGAGACAAGAAAACACTTTGGTAATTCCATTATGATGTTTACGCCGCTGTATATTGCAAATTATTGTGAGAATTATTGTATTTACTGTGGCTTTAACTGTCATAATAAAATCCGCCGTGCGAAACTTGATGCTGAGGGAATCGAGCGTGAAATGGTTGAAATTGCAAAATCCGGTTTGCAGGAAATTTTGATTTTGACCGGTGAGAGCGAGAAAATGTCAGATGTAAAATACATTGGAGAGGCTTGTAAGATTGCAAGAAAATATTTCAAGGTTATCGGCTTAGAAGTATATCCGACCAATTCAGAGAATTACGCATACTGGCATGAATGTGGTGCCGATTATGTTACCGTATTTCAGGAGACTTATAATTCGGATAAATATGAAACACTTCATCTGGCAGGCAAAAAACGCATTTTCCCATACCGTTTAAATGCACAGGAACGTGCCTTAAAGGGAGGAATGCGAGGCGTTGGCTTTGCTGCTTTGTTAGGACTTGATGATTTTAGAAAAGATGCATTTGCAACAGGAATTCATGCTTATTTGTTGCAGAGAAAGTATCCACAGGCAGAAATTGCATTTTCCTGTCCAAGACTTCGTCCGATTATTAATAATGATAGAATTAATCCGATGGATGTACACGAAGCCCAGTTGTTACAGGTTGTATGTGCTTACCGTCTGCTTTTGCCGTTTGCTTCCATCACGGTTTCCACTCGTGAATGTAAACGCGTCCGCGATAATCTGATTCAAATTTGTGCGACAAAGATATCTGCCGGTGTAGATGTCGGGATTGGTGGCAGAAGCGGAGAAGAGCAGGGTGACGAACAATTTGAAATTGATGATACCAGAAATGTGCAGGAAGTTTATGATGCAATTTTGGAGCATGGACTTCAGCCGGTTATGAGTGATTATATTTATGTATAGAATAGCAGTAACAAATCGCCATCTGTGTGAGGGAGATTTTTTGGAAAGAATCTCGCAGCTCGCACAGGGCGATGAATATGATGCCATCCTTTTGCGGGAAAAAGATTTATCCCATGAGGAATATGAAGAACTTGCGGGAAAGGTTTTGAAAATTACGAATCAGGAAGGTAAAAAATGTATTCTGCATACGGATTACAAGGCGGCACTTTCTCTTTCTCATCCTTTTGTGCACATGCCGCTTTCGGTTATGGCGCAGATGTCTCAAAAGGAAAGGGAAAATCTTCGAAAGTCTGTGAAGGAAATGAGTACGTCCATTCATTCTCTGGAGCAGTTAAAAGAGGCGGAAGCATATTCCGTGGATTTTGTAATTGCCGGGCACATATTTGCTACGGACTGCAAAAAAGATTTACCGCCGAGAGGATTATCATTTTTGAAAAATATTTGTGATAATTCGCAAGTCCCTGTCTATGCTATTGGCGGCATGACAAAGGAGAGAGAGCCGGAAGTTATGCGAAAAGGCGCAGGCGGTATTTGTATTATGTCAGGATGTATGAGAGGATAATCGCAAGCCTTGCAAACAATATCTGGTTGTGTTACAATGGCAGATATTATCGAATAAGTAGTTAGGAGTGGTAATTTTGCCTATTAGAATTCAGGATTCCTTACCTGCCCAGAAGATTCTGGAGAGTGAGAATATATTTGTAATGACGGAGTTCCGTGCGATGCATCAGGATATTCGACCGCTGCACGTATTGATTTTAAACCTTATGCCGACAAAGATTGAGACGGAAACGCAGCTTTTGCGTAAATTGTCCAATACACCATTGCAGGTGGATGTGGAATTTATGCAGACAAGTAGTTATCAGCCAACTCATGTGGCACCAAGCCACTTGGAAACTTTTTATCGTGTGTTTGATGACATCAAAGACCGCAATTTTGACGGCATGATAATTACGGGAGCACCGCTTGATTATACGAAATTTGAAGATGTGGATTACTGGGATGAAGTGACGCATATTATGGAGTGGTCCAAAACTCATGTTCATTGTACGCTTTATATGTGTTGGGCGGCGTTTGCCGGTTTGTATTATCACTATGGCATTGAACGGATTGATAGAGAAGAAAAATTATCCGGCGTATACAAACACCGGGTATTGAAAAAAAGTTCTCCGCTGTTTCGTGGCTTTGATGATATTTTTGACTGTCCACAGTCCCGTGCGATGACGGTAAGCAGGGAAGATATTGAGAAGGTTTCGGAACTGGAAGTGCTTGCTGTGTCGGATGAGGCAGGTGTGACGGTTGTAAAAACAAAAGACAGTAGACAGTTTTTCATGACCGGTCATTTGGAGTACGATTCGGATACACTGGCAAAAGAATATTTCCGTGATTTAAATAAGGGAATGAATCCAAGTGTTCCGGCTAATTATTTTCCGGATGATGACCCGGAGAAAAAGCCGATTGTCCGCTGGCGTTCTGCCGGTCAATTATTCTACAGCAACTGGCTTAACTACTATGTTTATCAGAGTACGCCGTATGATGTCAGAGATATTAACAAACAAAATGATAATAACAAATAAAAATTCAAAGAAAGAATGTTATTTTTTGACATTCTTTCTTGTTTTTTTTGAGGTAAAATGATATAATCAAGTTACTATATGGGAAACCAAAATTACATAAAAAAGGAGAATTGTTATGAGGAAGTCAATCGGATTAAAAATTATGGTGCCGTTTTGCATCCTTGCAATTGTTTGTGGACTGTGTTCTACATTGATTTATTCCAAAATTGCACAGATGAATCGGGCAACTAAGTCAATTAGTGACAATTACATGACGATAACAGAAAAAACAGGTGATATGGAGTCTGATTTTGTACTGCTTCAGTACAAATTGACACGTTATGTAACTACTTATGAGGATGATGAAGTTAAGAAGATGTCTGCTGAGTTGCAGAAAGTTAGCGATCGCCTTGATAAGAATATGGCTGTGATTGTGGATAAGAGTGCTGATACTGGTGAAATTGATGCGGTGAAAGAATTTAGAACTGCATACCGTTCCTTTGATGAATCTTTTAAGAAAATTAAAAAGGGAATTGATGACTATGAAATTAATGGGTTTAATAATGTAAATGAAGCAGCAGATCCGGTTTATAAAAAATTTCAGAATGCAATTGATGATATGCAGAAGGTGAATGCAAAGAATGTTCAGGAAGCGCAAGATGCATTAAATGCCGCTGCATCGCAGAGTACTTTGGCATTTGTTGTTTTGATTGCGTTGCTGGTTGTTTCAATTGTGTTCTGTATTTTGATGGTTGTAGCGACAATCCTTCGACCAACTAAGCATGCAATTCGTCATTTGAACGGTATTGTACGAAGCATTGAAGAAGACCACGGTGACCTTACATCCCAGATTCAGGTAAAAACAAAAGATGAAGTGGGAACGTTGGTTGTCGGAATTAATAAGTTTATTGATTTGCTCCGTGACATTATTATGGAAATCAAATCCGATGCTGTTGAGCTGCAGGGCAATGTAGAACAGGTATTTAATGGTGTAAATACATCAAATGGAGATATTAAACTGGTATCTGAGGTGATGGAAAAACTTTCTGCCGGAATGGAAGAGGTAGCAAACCATGCCGAACATCTGAATGACCAGGCAGGACGTGTTTATGAAGCAATGGAGCACATTGCCGGTGAGGCAAACAATGGTTCTGGTTTTGCAAAAGAAATTAAAGAACGTGCGAACGCATTGCAGGAGAGCGGACAGAAACGCCGCAAGATGACGGCTGAGATGGCAAGTGAAATTAACACACTGCTTCAGAGTTCTCTTGAAAAGAGTAAAGATGTTGAGAAGATTAATGTATTGACAAATGATATTTTGGAGATTTCTTCTCAGACAAACCTGCTTGCACTGAATGCATCCATTGAGGCAGCACGTGCCGGTGAGGTTGGTAAGGGATTTGCCGTAGTAGCTGATGAGATTCGTAAGCTGGCAGATTCGAGCCGTGAGACAGCGAATAATATTCAGGAAATCAGTTTGGAGGTAAATTCTTCGGTTGGAGAACTTGCAGACAATGCCAATAAGATGCTTACATTTATTCGTGATGAGGTTATGCCTGACTATGATAATCTTGTAAATACCGGTAACCAGTATAACGATGATGCAAACCGTATTGATACATTGATGCTTCAGTTTGCTGACAGTGCAACGGCATTGAAAGATACGATGCATGAGATGGCAACACTGATTCATGAGATTTCTGAGACGATTAATGATAGTTCCAATCAGGTATCCGGTGTATCTGAGTCTGTAACTACATTGACGGATAGTATGATGGATATTCAGACAAGCATTCGTGTAACGGAGGATGTAAGCCGTCGTTTGGATTCTGAAGTTGCTAAATTCGTAACAGAGGCAGATAAGGAAGGATTGACTGCAAGTGATTACGAAGACGTTGCGGGGGAATCCTATGAGAAAACAGAAGCAGCAGAGGATGTTGAAACTGAGATAGATGATGACGTTTATCTTACGATTCCGGACGATGCAGAGGAAAGTGAAACTGTTGACGAAGCAGTTAAAACAGAGACTGATGAAGATGAAGCGGCAGCATCGTATGAGGATGAGGATTTCTCTGAATTTGCTGAGTTTGGTTCTACAGATGAATATGAACAGCTGGCAGAAGAAGATACCAATGAAGATGCATAAAATCTTCTGACATATAAGTGATATAAAAAGATACCTGACTGGTGGTTTGTTCCGGTCTGGTATCTTTTTAATATAAGATAATAAAACAGCCTTCGCATCATCGGATGGAAGGCTATTTTGGTATTTACAACAATACGGTTATTATTTATTATTCTTTTCTACTTCTGCCATCTTCATTGCACGAACTTTGGTAGAAAGACCAAAGAGGTTGATGAAACCTTCTGCATCATGATGGTCATACAAATCACCGGTTGTGAAACTTGCAATGCTTTCATTGTACAAGCTGTATGGTGAAGTAGTTCCGGCTTTGATAATGTTTCCTTTGTACAGTTTGAATTTAACTTCGCCGGTTACATATTTCTGTGTGGATTCGATAAATGCCTGAACTGCCTCGCGGAGAGGGGAGAACCATTTACCTTCGTAACAAATCTGAGCAAGTTTGTTACCCATATCCATTTTCAATGTTGTTGTATCGCGGTCAAGGATTAATTCTTCCAGCTGCTGATGAGCTTCATAAAGAATTGTTCCGCCAGGAGTCTCATAAACACCACGGGATTTCATTCCAACAACACGGTTTTCTACGATATCAACAATACCGATACCATGTTTTCCACCTAACTCATTCAGAGTGCGGATAATATCGGAAACTTTCATTTCTTTTCCGTTTACGCTCTTAGGAACACCGGCTTCAAATGTCATAGTTACATATTCGCCTTCATCCGGTGCTTTTTCCGGTGTAGTACCAAGAACTAGAAGATGATCGAAGTTTGGCTCGTTTGCCGGGTCTTCCAATTCAAGACCTTCATGGCTGATGTGCCACAAGTTACGGTCACGGCTGTAACTGGAATCTGCGGAGAATGGAAGGTCAATTCCATGAGCTTTGCAGTATTCAATTTCGGATTCACGGGAATCCATTGTCCATTTATCACTTCTCCAAGCTGCGATAATCTTCAAATCCGGAGCAAGTGCTTTGATACCGAGTTCGAAACGGATCTGGTCATTTCCTTTTCCGGTAGCACCATGGCAGATAGCAGTAGCGCCTTCTTTTCTTGCAATCTCAACAAGACGTTTTGCAATAACCGGACGAGCCATCGAAGTACCAAGAAGGTATTTGTTCTCATATACAGCATGAGCCTGTACACAAGGAACTACATATTCATCACAGAACTCATCAACAACATCCTCAATGTAAAGTTTGGATGCGCCACAGAATTTAGCTCTCTCTTCCAGACCGTCCAATTCTTCACCCTGTCCACAATCGATGCAGACACAGATAACTTCATAATCAAAATTCTCTTTAAGCCATGGAATAATTGCTGTTGTATCCAGGCCGCCGGAATAAGCTAAAATAACTTTTTCTTTCATAATAGAACCTCCGTATGTATTTTTTGGTATTAACCTTTCTCTAATATACACCACAAGTGAATATTATGCAAGCATAAAATCAATTATTTTCAAAGAATGACGAATAAATTCCAGTTTGCTATTGCATATTTATCGGAAAAGATGTATAATAATTGAGGTTTGTGTATAATATGTATAAATATGCATAAATGATGAATAAAAAGTGTGAGCTGCCAAAGTACGGCGGAATGGAGGATGCTATGATAAAGGCTGGAATTATCGGTGCTACAGGGTACGCAGGACAGGAATTGGTTCGATTATTATTGCAGCACAAAGAAGTTGAAATTGTATGGTATGGTTCGAGAAGTTACGTGGATAAGAAATTTAGTTCCGTTTTTGGAAATGTTTTTCAGATTGTAGAAAATATATGTAAAAGTGATGATTTACATACTTTGGCAAAAGAGGCAGATGTAATTTTTACCGCAACGCCGCAGGGATATTTGGCAGGTGTTTTGGATGATGAAATCCTTTCTCAGGCTAAGGTAATTGATTTAAGTGCTGATTACCGAATAAAAGATGTTGCTGTTTATGAAAAATGGTACGGCATCACACATAAAAGCCCTCAGTATTTGGAGGAGGCTGTATACGGATTGTGTGAGTTAAACCGCGAGCAGGTTAAAAAGGCACGCTTAATTGCTAATCCGGGATGCTATCCAACATGTTCAACACTTTCGGTTGCACCGCTTGCTAGAGAAGGACTGATTGATATGGATACGTTAATTATTGATGCAAAATCCGGAACATCAGGAGCAGGAAGAGGTGCAAAAGTTCCAAATCTTTACTGCGAAGTAAATGAAAATATTAAGGCATATGGAGTTGCGACGCACCGTCACACACCGGAGATTGAAGAACAGCTTTCCTATATTAGTGGAAAAGATGTTACACTCAATTTTACCCCGCATCTGATTCCGATGAACCGTGGTATTTTGATTACGGCATATGCAAAATATAAAGAAGGTGTGACAAAGGAGCAGATTCGAGAGGCTTATGTGAAAGCTTATCAGGATGAATATTTTGTCCGTGTACTGGATGAGGGTGTGTGTCCGGAGACTAAATGGGTTGAGGGAAGCAACTTTGTCGATGTAAATGTAAAAGTTGACGAGCGCACACACCGCGTGATTATGATGGGAGCAATGGATAATATTACAAAAGGTGCTGCCGGACAGGCAGTTCAGAACATGAATCTGATGTTTGGATTCGATGAAGCGGAAGGCCTTCGGCTTGTGCCGATGGTTCCGTAAAGGAGGAAAATACGATGAATACAATAGAAGGCGGCGTTACCGCAGCAAAAGGATTTATGGCGGCGAGCGCAGAGGCAGGAATTAAATATAAAAACCGTACAGATATGGCACTTGTTTATACAGAAAGCCCGGCGGTCTGTGCAGGAACTTTTACAACGAACGTAGTAAAGGCGGCACCGGTCTGGTGGGATAAAGAAATTGTTGAGAGTAAAAAGGATGTTCATGCAGTTGTATTGAACAGCGGAATTGCCAATGCATGTACCGGAGGAGAAGGAAAAGAAATTAACGAGTACATGGCTTCACAAATTGCAGAGGTACTTGGTGTTTCGACAAAAGAGGTTTTGACCGCTTCAACCGGTGTTATCGGAATGCAGATAAAGAAAGAACCGATACAAAAAGGTGCAAAGCTTTTAAAGGATGCACTGGCAGATACGAAAGAAGCAGGTCTGCTTGCGGCAAAGGCAATTATGACAACGGACACCGTTCCGAAGGAAGCGGCAGCCAGTTTTGATGTGGACGGAGTAACCGTAACAGTTGGCGGCATGAGCAAAGGTTCCGGTATGATTCACCCAAATATGGCAACAATGCTTAGCGTTACGACAACAGATGCAAAAATTTCACATGACTTACTGCAGAAAATGGTTTCAGAAATTGTATCGGATAGTTTTAATATGATTTCGGTTGACCGCGATACATCAACAAATGATACATATCTGGTACTTGCTAATGGCGAATCCGGTGTTGAAATCAAAGCAGGAACAAATGAATATGTAAAATTCAAAGAGGCACTGAGTTATGTGGCAACCGATCTGGCAAAACAGATGGCGGCAGACGGAGAAGGCTGCACGAGGCTGATGGAAGTAAAAGCAGTTCACTGTAAGAATAAAGAAGAGGCAAAGATTTTTAGTAAATCGGTTGTGACATCCAATCTGGTGAAAGCAATGGTATTTGGCAAGGATGCGAACTGGGGACGTGTTTTGTGTGCACTGGGGTATTCCGGCGCAGACTTTGACCCGGATGTAATCGATTTGATTTTGGAAGCTGAGGATGAGCAGATTGTTTTAGTAAAAGATGGTGTGCCGACAGATTACAGTGAAGATGAAGCAACTATTCTATTAGGGAAAGATGCGGTTACATTTATTTGCGACATGAAGCAGGGCGATGCATCGGCAACTGCCTGGGGATGCGATTTGACTTATGATTATGTAAAAATAAATGGCGATTACAGAAGTTAGAGAGGACAAAAAGATGGAAGATAAGATGAAAGAAGTTGTACTTAAGGCGGAAACGCTGATTGAGGCGCTGCCTTACATCCGTGATTTTAACGGGAAAAAAGTAGTTGTAAAATACGGCGGAAGTGCTATGTTAGATGAAAAATTGCAGGAATCAGTGATTAAAGATGTTGCTTTATTGAAACTGGTTGGTATGCAGCCGATTATCGTTCACGGCGGAGGAAAAGAAATCAGCAAATGGCTTGGCTATATGGGAAAAGAGAGCGAATTTGTAGAAGGACTGCGTGTGACAGATGCTGATACGATTGAAGTAGCAGAAATGGTTTTAAATAAGGTAAATAAGCATTTAGTCCAGATGATGGAGAAACTCGGAGTAAAGGCAGCCGGAATCAGCGGAAAAGACGGCGGCACAATGCTTTGTGAGAAAAAAACAGCTGGTGGCAGAGATATCGGTTTTGTGGGAAAAGTAAAATCCGTTAATTCCGATTTGATTGACACTTTGATTGCCAAAGATTTTATTCCGATTATTGCACCGATTGGTATGGATGAAAATTATCAGGCATATAACATCAATGCCGATGATGCGGCAAGTGCAGTCGCAAAATGTATTCATGCAGAAAAACTGGCATTTATGACGGATATTGAGGGTGTCTGCAAAGACCCGAAAGACCCGGAAACGTTGATTTCTGTATTGACAACCGATGAGGCAAAACAGTTAATTGAGGATGGAACCATTGGCGGTGGTATGATTCCGAAAATAACAAACTGTGTGGAAGGGGTAGAAGAAGGCGTAAGCCGTGTCCATATTCTGGATGGACGCAGACAGCATTGTCTGCTGCTTGAGTTCTTTACCAAAAAAGGTATTGGTACAGCAATTATTGATAACCACACAACATTGTATCCGCATGAGCAGGATTAGGAAGGAGCATGTGATATGAAACAGATGATAGATGAATCAGAACAGTATTTAGTTCATTCGTATAACCGTTATCCGGTTGTATTAGACCATGGAGAAGGCGTGAAATTATACGATACAGACGGAAAAGAGTATTTGGATTTTGGTGCCGGAATTGCCGTTTGTGCATTGGGCTATGGGGAAAAGGAATACACAGATGCTTTGAAAGCGCAGATTGATAAAGGAATTCATTTTTCCAACTATTTTTATTCGGAGCCATTATTGCAGGCAGCCAAAGGTCTTGCAAAAGCAACTGGACTTGACCGTGTATTTATGGCAAACAGCGGTACGGAGGCAAATGAGGGCGCTTTGAAAATGGCACGAAAATATGCCATTATGCAGGGACATGAAAATCGGCATGAGATTATCTCGATGAATAAAGCATTTCACGGACGAAGCATGGGAGCATTGTCCGTTACCGGTACAGCAAAATACAGAGAGCCGTTTGAACCGATGTTACAGGGGGTTACATTTGCGGATTACAACGATTTAGAGAGTGTAAAAGCAGCGGTTACAGAAAATACATACGCCATTATTGTGGAAGCCGTTCAGGGTGAAGGTGGAATTTATCCTGCCAATGCTGAATTTTTACAGGGAATCCGCAAATTGTGCGATGAAAATGACATCATTATGATTTGTGATGAAATTCAGTGTGGTATGGGACGTTCCGGTAAGATGTTTGCGTACCAGAAATACGATATTGTGCCGGATATTGTGACGATGGCAAAGGGAATCGGAAATGGTATTACAGTAGGCGCAATCGCGGCAAAAGAAGAAGTGGCAAAATGCCTTGTGCCGGGAGACCATGGCACGACATTTGGTGGAAATCCACTTGCCTGCGCAGCAGTAGCAAAGACACTGGAAATCTTTGAAAAAAGAGAAATTCCAAACCATGTGGAAGAAGTTGGAGAGTATCTTCACGAATGTCTGCAGAAATTGGTGGAGAAAAAAGAAATTGCCATTGAGACGCGTGGTATGGGACTGATGCGTGGTTTGGAACTTTCGGTTCCTGCCGGTCCTTATATTACAAAAGCATTGGAAAAAGGCGTTATTTTTATGAGCGCAGGCGCAAATGTAATTCGTTTTATCCCACCGCTTGTCATTGAAAAAAGTGATGTAGACAAAATGATTACAATTTTAGATTCTGTTCTGGATGATTAAAAACGGATGAATAATTGCACCTTTCTTGGGAAAACTTTACGGTAGAATCGATTACCGTGAAGTTACTAAGGAGGTGCTTTTATGTTGGGGATTTTAGTGGCAGCCATTTCAGGTGCCATTATGAGTGTACAGGGCGTATTTAATGCCGAAGTGACGAAACAGACGAGTATCTGGCTGTCATCTGCATTTGTACAGATTAGTGCGTTTGTGGTCTGTGTACTGGCTTGGTTTATTACCGGAAGAGATGGTGCAATCAGCAGTTTGTGGCATGTTTCGCCTAAATATATGCTGTTAGGTGGAGCGCTGGGTGCTTTTATTACTTATACGGTAATTTACAGCATTAATGCGATTGGTCCTGCCCGCTCTGCGATGTTTATTGTATCGGTTCAGATTGTCATGTCGTATCTGATTGAACTTTTTGGTTTATTTGGGATTGATAAACAGCCGTTTGAGTGGAGAAAGTGTATTGGCGTAGCTGCGATTGTTGCAGGAATTGCCATTTTCAAGTGGAAGTAAAAAATAAGTAAATTTGCCATTGTAAAAATGGGATAACATTGGTAAAATAGTTAAGTAGCACTCTTTTTTTCCGGCCAGAAAGGAAAGAGTGATGAAAGATAACAAAAATAAGTTAAAAATGGTTCTTTTGATTGGAACTTTCTTTTTATGCGGTGTTTTGTATTTTGCGCTAAATGCCGGTTCTAAAAAAGAAGCAGTTGTGACGGAATCGTTTGCTGACCAGTCGGGAGAAACAAAGAGCAACAAAGAAACATCGGATTCAGAAACAGAAGCTGTGGTGTATATTTACATATGTGGCGAAGTGAAGAATCCGGGGGTATATACTTTTGAAAAAGAGCCTCATTTTATCGATGTTGTGGAAAAAGCGGGCGGCTTTACCAAAAAAGCAGATAAACTTTCTGTTAATTTAGCAGAGGTTGTCAAGGATGGCACACAGCTTACGATTGCAAAGAAGGGGAAAAAGAAAGCCGCGCAAGAGGAACAAAGTTCCCACGGAATGTCATCAGCAGATGAAGCGGGTAAAATTAATCTAAACACCGCTTCCGCAGAACAACTGATGAAATTAAGCGGGATAGGGGAATCCAAAGCAGCACAGATTATTTCCTACCGGGAAAAAAACGGTGCATTTAAGAAAATTGAGGACATTATGAACATTACCGGAATTAAAGAAGGAGTGTTCGGAAAAATCAAGGATGATATTACAGTATAACTGTAAAATTTGTGGAGGCAGAGCAGATGGCAAAAAAAGTCTTAGTAGTGGATGATGAAAAATTAATCGTGAAAGGAATCCGTTTCAGCTTAGAGCAGGATGGAATGGAAGTGGACTATGCATATGATGGTGAGAGTGCCCTAGAGGCAGCTCACGAAAAAAAATATGATATTATTTTGTTAGATGTGATGTTACCAAAAATGTCAGGGTTTGAAGTTTGTCAGCAGATTCGGGAATTTTCAGATGTTCCGATTATTATGCTTACAGCAAAAGGCGATGACATGGATAAAATCCTTGGACTCGAATATGGAGCCGATGATTACATTACGAAACCATTTAATATTTTAGAGGTTAAGGCGAGAATCAAGGCGATTATTCGACGAAGCAGTAAGAAAAACCCAAAAGAATCCGATGGTTTGGAAGTTTATGGAAGCCTTAAGGTGGATTCGATGGGCAAACGTGTTTATATCAAGGATAAAGAAATTAGTCTGACAACACGTGAGTACGAATTATTGAGTCTTTTGGTTCGTAATCCGAGAAAGATTTACAGCAGGGATAATCTGCTTCATGAAGTATGGGGAGCTGCTTATCCGGGTGATGCAAGAACCGTGGATGTTCATATCCGAAGACTTCGTGAAAAAATAGAAGAGACACCAAGCGATCCGGCATTTATACATACAAAATGGGGTGTTGGTTATTATTTCGAAAATAAAGAGTAAAATTCAAGCTTTTAAAAGCCTGCGGGCACAAAGTATGGCTGTACTGGTTCTGATAGGAATCATTCCGCTCGTTGTATTTACATTGATTTTTATCAATACATACCGGGCAAAGGCTATTTCACAACGTATCAATGAATTGCAGACACGAGGTTCCATTATATGTAACCTTGTTGTTTCTTCTGCTTATTTTACCAGTGATTCAGGGGCGGAAGTAGATTCTGAGCTGACACAGGTTGCGGATATTTTTGGAGGCCGTATTTTAATTGCGGATTCTGATTTGAATGTAACCCGTGACACATATGGTTTAGAAGAAGGCAAAGTGATTCTTTTGGAAGAAGTTGTTCGGTGTGTCAACGGTGCAGACAGTAAATTTGTAAGCCAGAGTGAAAACATGGTAGAACTGGTTCTTCCGGTGCATAATCCGGAGAGCAATTCGATTGATGGTGTTGTCGTAATGAATTTTTCGCTGAACAGTGTGAATACTTTGTATGATTCGATGCAGTCGATTGCCATTACGCTGGTATTGGTGCTTGGACTTATTATTCTTGTGATTTCTGTTTTGTATTCCGGTCAGATTGTAATGCCGATGAAGGAAGTAGCCGGCTCGATTGCGATGATTTCTTCTGGTGATTTTAATGAGACGATGCAGATAACCGGATATTCGGAAGCAGAGGATATTTCGGATAAATTTAATTCGATGCTTAGTGTGCTGCAGAATCTGGAAGACGCAAGACAGGAGTTTGTGTCGAACGTCTCACATGAGTTGAAGACACCGATTACTTCGGTAAAAGTTTTAGCAGAATCTTTGATTGGACAGGAAAATGTTCCGGTTGAACTTTATCAGGAATTTATGGTGGATATTAATGAAGAATTGGAGCGAATGAATAAAATTATCAATGATTTGCTTACCCTTGTAAAAATGGATAAAAATGCATCGGAAGTCAATATTTCCGAGGTCAATATTAATGAATTTCTGGAAGCAATTTTGAAACAGCTTCAGCCGATTGCGGATAAGCGGAATATTGAGATGATTTTCGAAAGTGTTCGTTCTGTTACGGCACAGGTGGATGAAGTAAAATTAGCGATGGCGTTTCGCAATCTGATTGAAAATGCGATTAAGTATAATTATGATAATGGCTGGGTTCGTGTTTCTTTGAATGCAGACCATAAATTCTTTTATTTGAAGGTGTCAGATTCCGGTGTTGGTATTCCGGAAGAATTGCAGGATAGTATATTTGAACGTTTTTACCGTGTGGATAAGGCACGGTCCAGAGAAACCGGTGGAAACGGCTTAGGACTTGCGATTACGAGAAATGCAATTTTATTACACCGTGGCTCAATTAAAGTTCACAGTATAGAACAACAGGGAACTACGTTTGCCGTACGAATTCCTCTGATGTATTCGGAATAGGAGGCTGCTATGAAAAAGATTATAATTTCCATGTTTCTTATTATGGCGGCTGGAATTTTAGTTTCTTGTGGCAAAAGTAAGGAAGAAATGGATTCGTATTTGGTTTATTATCTGAATCAGGATATGACAGGACTTGTAGAAGGAACGATGGAATCTCCTCATAAAAAAAAGGATACAAACGCAGTTGTTGCCGATTTATTAAAACAGCTTCAGACTACGGGGGAGGATGCCAACTTAAAGAGTCCGATTAGTGAAAATGTAGATGTATTAGATTTTGAAATGAAAAATCATCAGATGTCAATTTCTTTTTCTGCTGCGTATTATGAGAGAAGCGGCGTGGAAGAGACGTTGTCCCGTGCAGCAATTGTGGAAACATTATGCCAGTTAGATGAGATTCATTATGTGGAATTTTATGTAGAAGACCAGCCACTCATGCTTTCGGGAAATGCCGTAGGACCAATGAGTGCCGATGATTTTGTGCAGAATCTGGATGCTTTGGGAAAGGAACAGAGCAGACAGGTTACGTTGTATTTATCAAACCGGACAGGGGATAAACTGCGTGCGGTAATGACATCGGTAACTTACAATGCGGCAACACCGCTAGCAGAACTTCTTATTAATCAATTGATTCAGGCAGATGAAGTGATAGCTGGACAAAAGGGAAAATTAAAGGATGTCAAATCAGCAATTCCGAAAGAAACGGTAGTGAATCATATAACAATACGCGACCAGATTTGTTATGTGGATTTGGGAAGCGGATTTAATGATTTACTGGCAGGAATTAGCAGCGAGGTAACAGTGTATTCAATTGTAAATACATTGTGTGAACTTTCTAATGTCAACCGGGTACAATTTACCATTGATGGCGAGGCACAGGAGCAGTACGGGGAGATGGATTCGTTCCATTCAGTATTGGAGCGGAATTTAAATCTTGTGGAAACGGTAAATGAGAAATAGAACATGAAATAAAAAGGGAGGAACCGGGTGAGGAGAAGACCACTTTGTGTGGTATTGGTATGCATGATTTTGGGGATTCTTTGTAATGCGTGGATAAATACAAAGGAACCGGTTTCTTATGAGCGGGAGTCGATTCATTTTCTTTGTGAACTCGAAGAATTTGTAAAAAAAGATAATGGATATACGCTTGTTGTTCGTGACGTAAAAGGGGAGGATTCATTTTCGTGCAAAAAAATAAAATTATATGCAAATGAGAAGACTTTAATGCCAAAAGAACTGCATATTGGTAATCTTTTGGCGGTCACAGCCTCTATCCGTTCGTTTGAGAAACCGGGAAATCCCGGACAATTTGATGAATATAAATACAACACGGAATTAGGAATTACCGCGCAGGGATTTGCCGGTAAAATAGAAATAAAAAAGAATACGGTTAAAAATCCGGAAGATTTTCTACATCGCTTGAGAAATCGTTTTCGTGATGTGGTTTCTTTGTGCTGTGATGAAAAAACAGCGGGGATTGTATCCGCAATGGTTTTAGGTGATAAAAGCGGGTTGTCAGACGAGGTGAAACAGTTATATCAGGAGAATGGAATTGCGCATGTGCTTGCCATATCCGGGCTGCATATTTCACTCATTGGAGCCGGCCTCTTTTTTGTCCTGCGCAAATATTTTATGCCAATGCAGGGGGCAGCTGTTGTAACCATGGTACTTTTGTTCCTTTATGGTATTTTGACCGGCTTTTCCATCTCAACAGAACGGGCTGTTATCATGATGGGATGCATGCTTTTGGCAAGGCTTGCCGGGAGGCATTATGATGGATTGAGCGCACTTTCTTTCAGTGCGATATGCCAGCTTCTGATTCATCCTATGGTTTTGTTTCAGACCGGGTTTTTGCTTTCTTATGGAACTGTGCTGGGAATCTATGTTTTTGTCGACGTGTTCTGTGATGTGTGGGAAAGTAAAAATCCGGTTTGGATGGCAGTTGCCGGAACGGCTGGTATTGAACTGGTTACACTTCCTATTCTTTTGACGGCTTATTATGAATTTTCAATTTTAAGTATTGTCGCTAATGTACTGTTTCTGCCGCTTATGGGAGGAATTCTTGTGACTTCACTGGCTGGAATCGGATTGGGAAGTATTATCCTTTTTGTGGGAAAATTCTGTTTTGGATTTGCCCATTTTTGTTTTATATTATTTGAGTGGGTCGGAAATTTGTTTGTAAGGATTCCGGGAGCGGTTGTTATCACAGGAAAACCGGCAGTCTGGCAGGTATTTTTATATTATGGAAGTACCGTTTTGTTCTTAATTTTGCAGAAATGGAAACAGAAGAAAGTATTTTTATTGGCTCTTGCCTTTGGTGTTTTTATTCTGTTTCTGCCGGTTCATAATAATTTTGATTTGCAGATAACCAATTTGGATGTCGGTCAGGGAGATTGCAGCTGCATCCGCACAAAAAATCATACGATTTTGATTGATGGAGGCAGTTCCGATGTAAATAAAGTAGGAAAATACCGTATGATTCCTTTTCTGAAATCGCAGGGGATATCTTATGTATCGTATCTTTTTTTGACACACAGCGATGAAGACCACACCAATGGTGTCGTCGAATGGCTGTGTGCTGCCAATCAGATGGGAGTGAAAGTTGGAACCGTTATTCTGCCAAAATTAAATGAAAAGGAAGGGGCGTACTGTACGCTGTTAGATGAACTCCGAAATAAAGGATGCAATCTTATGTTTATGCAGCGTGGTGATACGGTAACAATTGATGAATTACGGATATCCTGCCTGCATCCCTATCCGGAATATGAATGGAAATCGGTGAATGATTCTTCACTTGTTTTGAAGGTTAATTATCACAATTTTACCGGATTATTTACCGGAGATTTAGAGGAAGCGGGAGAGAAGGAAATTATAAATAAACTTTCCCATGTAAATTATTTAAAAGTTGCGCATCATGGCAGTAAGGGGGCGAGTTCAGAAGATTTTCTTGAACAGGTAAAACCAGATATTTCCGTTATTTCGTGTGGAAAAAAGAACCGCTATGGACATCCGCATAAAGAGACGTTAAATCGTCTTGAGAATATAGGTTCTAAGGTGTACCGGACGGATAAAGAAGGGGCGGTATCCGTAGAATGTCAAAATGGGAAATGGTACCTTTCTTTGTGGAAAAAAGAAAGTGGTAAAAAACTCTTGCTAAGTGACTGGTGATTATATTACAATAACGGTTATGAGGAGGAATTACAAATGAACTTTTTAGTGGCTGTAATTCTCAATCTGATACTGTAGAAAATATGGAAGCAAAAGTTTGAAAATCTTAAAGACAAGCCGTTGTTTTTTTGATATAATGTTACTGCAAACAGAATTGATTACTTTTGGAGGTTATTAAATTATGGAACAGATTAAAAATCCTGTATTGCCGGGTTTTAATGCGGACCCGTCAATCATTCGTGTCGATGACACGTATTATATTGCAAATTCTACATTTGAGTGGTTCCCGGGGGTTCGTCTGCACGAGTCTAAAGATATGGTTCACTGGAAACTGCTGCCATCGGCATTGTCAACAACGACACTGCTTGATATGAAAGGAAATCCGTCTTCCGGCGGTATCTGGGCACCGGATCTTTCCTATGCAGATGGCAAGTTTTGGCTTGTTTACACAGATGTTAAAGTAACCGAGGGACCATTCAAAGATATGGTAAACTACATCACGACAGCAGAAGATATTCATGGTCCTTGGTCTGACCCGATTCGTGTGAATGGTGTTGGGTTTGATGCTTCGTTATTCCATGATGATGACGGAAGAAAATATCTTGTTCAGCAGACATGGGATCACAGAGAGTATCACCATGCATTTGATGGCATTACATTGACAGAATTTGATACAGATACGATGCGGTTAAAGCCGGAGACAGCAAGAAATATTTATAATGGTACAGAGGTGAAATTGGTCGAGGGACCTCACTTGTACAAAATTAATGGATATTATTATTTGTTTGCTGCTCAAGGCGGAACAGTATATACTCATCAGGAAGTGGTTGCCCGTTCTAAGACACTTGATGAATTAAGTTTTGAGACAGAGCCGGATGGACCATTTATCACAAACTTTGATACACCATATTTGGAAATCCAGAAACAGGGACATGGCGCACTTGTTGATACACCAAGTGGTGAGTGGTATTATGCAAGTCTTTGCGGACGTCCGTGGACACATGAAAATCAGTGTTGTATTGACCCACGTGGTTACTGTACGCTTGGACGCGAGACAGCGATTCAGAAAGTATACTGGGATGAAGAGGGATGGCCTCGTATTGAGGGCGGTCACGGTGGAAAGGTTCTTGTAGACGCACCGAAAGATGCAATCAAAACAGATGCACCGCTTGATCATTCCATGCATGATGAATTTGACACTGAAAAATTACATAATGAGTGGAATACCCTTCGTGTTCCATTTACCGATGCAATGGGAACAACAGGAGATGGCAAACTGACTCTCCGTGGACAGGGTTCTCTGAGCAATAAACATGAATTGTCACTGGTTGCAAAACGCTGGCAGGCATTTAACTTTGATGCTTCTGTAAAAGTAAGTTACAATCCATTTTCTTATCAGCAGATGGCAGGACTTACCAACTTCTATAATGATAAGCATTGGTCTTTTGCGTTTATTACGTGGAATGAGAAAAATGGACGTGTTATCGAAGTGGCTCAGTGTAACCGTGGCGGCTATACATCATTCCTTCGCGATGATGCAATTCCAGTACCGGATGGCGCAGATGTCTGGTTCCGCACAAAAGTTAGAAAACAGACTTATACCTACGAATATTCATTTGATGGTGAGAATTACAAAGAAATTCCGGTAACTTTAGACGCAGCTATCTTATCGGATGACTATGTACTGCAGAGTTATGGCGGATTCTTTACCGGTGCATTTGTTGGTATGGCATGTGTTGATTATGCCGGATACAATACAGTTGCAGAGTTTAGAAGTTTTGATTACAAAGAGTATGAAGACTAATTAGAAATTTGTAAAAGTGAGTCGGTCACGAAAATGCTGGCCGGCTCGTGTTTTTGAGAGGAGTCAGATATGCTTCGCATTGAGGATGAGTTAAAGAATAATCAAATATCCCGTTTCCAGCTTTTATACGGCGAGGAGCGTTACATGGTTCAGTATTATAGAAATCATCTGATTGAAAAACTATCGAATCCGGATGATGAGATGAACCGCACATTTTTTCGCGATAAACCGGAGCCATCCCAGATCGCCGAGGCGGCTCAGATTCTTCCTTTTTTTGCTGAAAACCGTTTGATTGTTGTAGAGGACAGTGGTTATTTTAAAAGCAGCAGCGATATGGCAGATTATGTGGAGTCATTTCCGGAGACCACATATATCATTTTTGTGGAGCGCGAGATTGATAAGCGCAACCGCCTTTTTAAGTGGATGAACAAAAACGGTTGTGTGACCGAGTGTACAAGACAGCCGGAACATATGTTGAAAAGGTGGATTGCCGGTTACATGAAAAAAGCAGGCAAAAGCATTTCAACAAAGGGCGCCGAGCGGTTGATTGAGCGAGTGGGAACGGATATGGAAATGCTCAGCAATGAACTTGAAAAATGCATTGGCTATGTGGGTGAAGATAAATTGATTGATGTGCCGGAAGTAGATGCAATTTGCTCGGGGGTAACGGTTTCCAAGATGTTTGATATGATTGATGCCGTGGCACTTGGCGAGAAAAATCGTGCGATGAAATTGTACGAAGATTTGTATACCAACAAGGAATCGCCGATGTCTATTTTATTTATGTTTTCGCGTCACATCAATATTTTGCTTCAGGTGAAAGAGTGTAAAAACCGTGGACTTCGCTCAGGAGAAATTGCAAAAAAATGCGGGGTTCCTCCGTTTACAATTCCTAAGTATGAAAAACAGGCGGCACTTTTCAAACGCAGTAAATTACTGGCGATGCTGCAAACCAGATTGGAGTTGGAAGAGCAGTTTAAATCCGGTAAATTGTCGGACCAGTTAGCGGTGGAATTGTTTTTAATTGAGGCACTTAACGGGGAGTAGAAAAGTTGTAATTTTCTATTGACAAATTACCTTATTCTGATAAAATGGAATATGTTGTGGAGACGTATCGAAGTGGTCATA
>CALELW010000272.1 GCA_937902905.1 uncultured Clostridium sp.
GTTAAGCTTAACAGTTTTGCATTTTAATAGAACCTGTCCCCGCCACCAGTGTTGGAAATCAAAGAAAAGAAATCCGTGCTGCCTAAGTAGTTAATCCAAGGCAGTGGTGTTTTGGGGGTTGTAATCACATATTCACGATTGGCGTCATCAAATTTTCCGAATTTCATAGAACCTCCATTCTGATGCTTTGCAGAGCATCCTTATAATAGTATTAGCATAGCGTCCCCTGACGGAGTGCTCCGCTGCTTGCGCAGCTTACGCACTCCTGAAAATATTCGGAATCCGCAGATTTGTTACACAAATCGCTTCTTCCTCATATTTTGCGGTCATCAAGGTCAACATTTTCTTCGTGCGAGCACGAAAAATCGTTGACTTTGATGACCTGGGGGACTTACGAAAACGATTTCGTGATATTTTCATTATATAGGAAGTGGAAAGGAAATGCAAGTAAGATATTTGTGCAATTCCAACAAAAAAATCAAAATTAGTATTGACTCTTTGTGAAAAGTGTGGTACAGTAGACTTACGAAAACGATTACGGAAAACGAGGAATGCTCATGGTATCAATGAAAGACATCTCAGAAACATGTGGTGTGTCGATTGCGACAGTAAGCAAAGCATTGAATGGACGCACTGATATAAGTACCTCGACAAAAGAACGGGTGCTTGAGGTGGCTAAGAAGATGGGCTATGTACCAAACTCATCCGCTCGTGCACTAAAGACAAACCGTACCTATAACATTGGAGTGTTATTTGCGGATGAAGCACGAAGTGGTTTGACCCATTCCTATTTTTCACCAGTGCTTGACAGCTTCCGACAGGGAGTGGAAGAAAAGGGATATGATATAACCTTTTTAGGAAGGCATATGGGAAAGAGTGAATTGTCCTATAGTGAACACAGCAAATATCGCGGAGTCGATGGTGTGATTGTTGCTTGTGTGGATTTTGAAGCAGAAGAAGTAAAAGAATTGCTTCAAAGTGGTATACCGGTTGTGACAATCGATTATATATTTAATGACAAGGCATGTGTTATGTCGGACAACATTAGAGGGATGGAACAGTTGGTTTCTTACATTATACAATGTGGACATAAGAAAATTGCTTATATCCACGGCGCGGATTCTTTTGTTACAAGAAGCCGTATCGGAAGTTTTTTACGGACGATGAAAAAGTATGGGATAGAAACCGAAGATAGATATATTCGGGAAGGTATTTACCACGCACCGGATGTATCGGCAAAAATTACTCACGAATTATTATCATTGGAAGATAGACCTACTTGTATTATTTATCCGGATGATTTTTCCTGTATCGGAGGTATTAATGTGATTCGAAGCAAAGGACTTTCGATTCCTGACGATATCTCAGTAGCCGGTTATGACGGACAGAGAATTGCCCGCGTGATTGAGCCGAAGATAACGACTTACCGGCAGAATACAGAACAAATCGGAAGAGTCGCAGCAGCAAAGTTAGTAGAGCTGATTGAACAGCCGGAACTGGCACTTGTTGAAAGACTTGATGTACAAGGAGAATTAATACGAGGATGTTCGGTTCTTTCGATGAAATAATAAAAGTTATTCCTTAAAGGAATGACACGAAACTGTTCACAACTTTCATGAAGAAATTTGTGGAAGAATTAAAAAATCATTATTTTAGGAGGGTATTGATTTATGAGGAAAAAATGGTTAGCGCTGGCATTGTCTATGGCTATGGTAGTTGGTTCAATTACCGGATGTGGCGGAAGTGACAGCAACAAGGATGCAAGCAATTCATCAAACAGCAACGATTCAGCTAAAGTTGAAACAATAGCTGATGGTGGCGGAAAAGTTCTTAACATTTATGTTTGGAACACAGAGTTCAAAGAGCGTTTTGAAAAGTATTATCCGGATTACAACAAAGATACACAGAGTATCGGCGATGTAAAAGTTAAATTCGTGACAAACACAAACGAAGGTGGTGTTTATCAGAAAAAACTGGATGCTGCTTTGAAAAAACAGGACAGCGCAAGTGCAGATGACAAAATTGATATGTTCCTCTGCGAGATGGATTATGTAAACAAGTACACAAATACAGACATGGCTCTGGATGTTAAATCACTCGGACTTACCGATGATGATTTGAGCCAGATGTATGATTACACAAAACAGGCTGCTACAAAGAGTGATGGTACTCTTCGTGCTGTTTCATGGCAGGGCTGTCCTGGTGGATTTGTTTATCGTCGTTCTATCGCAAAAAAAGTATTTGGAACAGATGATATCGAAAAGATTCAGGAGCAGGTATCTGACTGGGATAAGTTCGCAGCAGCAGCTGAGACTTTGAAGAGCAAAGGATACAAGATGCTTTCCGGTTATGATGATGCACTTCGTGTATACTCAAACAATGTAAGCCAGAAATGTGTAAATGATGAAGGTGTTATCCAGATTGACCCATCTATCGAGAAATGGATTGACACAACAAAAGAGTACACTGACAAAGGTTACAACAACGGAACAAGCCTTTGGGCTGAAGAGTGGACTGCTGACATGGGCAAAGACAGTAAAGTATTTGGTTACTTCATGCCTGCATGGGGCATTAACTTCTCCATGGCAGAAGGCTCTGGCGCTAAGAAAAACGATGACGGTTCCTTTACACCGGGCGGAAGCTACGGTGACTGGGCTGTAGTAACCGGACCACAGTCATTCAACTGGGGCGGTTCCTTCATCTGTGGAGCAACTGGAACAGATAATGCAAAATTGGTTGCAGACATCATGAAGAAACTCTGCTGTGACAAAGACATCATGTTCAACATCAGCAAAGATACTTCAGACTTCGTAAACAACAAAGCAGCAAACAAAAAGCTTGAAGAGGAAAATGTAACATCTGACTTCCTTGGTGGACAGTCTCTTGTAAAAGCTTTGAGTGCAGCAGCAGACAACATCAATTGCAGCAATGTATCTCCTTATGACCAGATGTACATCGAGAGCTTGATGGCTAAGATGAAAGATTACTATCAGGGCAAAGTAAGCAAAGAGAAAGCAATTGACAACTTCAAGAACGAAGTAATCAAGAGTTATCCGGATTTGAAAAAATAATGGGTAACAGCTTAGAAACGAATTAGTTTTCTGGCGGGACGGGGTGCCCCTGTCCCGCCATTTTTATCAAAAGGTAAGGGGGATTTTATGGCTGGAAAGAAAGATGTGACGGCGTATAAACGTCCGCACAAATTAAAGTATGGCAAATGGGGCCTGATTTTTATCCTTCCGTTTTTCATTTGCTATGGTGTATTTCAGTTATATCCGTTGATTGCAACGTTTTATCGAAGCTTTTTTCATGACAAAACGGATATTTTCCTAAATAGTGTATTTGAGTTTGCCGGTTTTGAAAATTATATCGACCTTTTTACCAAATATGATATTGTAAAATATTTTGGTAATACGATGTTATTGTGGCTGCTTGGATTTATTCCGCAGATTATTGTATCATTGCTTTTTGCATCTTGGTTTACTGACATTCGATTAAAATTGAAAGGTACTGGTGCGGTTAAGGTTATTTTGTATTTACCGAATATGCTGATGGCCTCATCCATAGCAGTATTGTTTGGTAAACTGTTTGCAGTAACCGGACCAATCAATCATATATTTGGAACGTCCATTCACTTTTTGGAAAATGAGTGGGGCATTCGTTTAATCATTGCCTTTATTAACTTCCTGATGTGGACGGGTAATACGACCATCCTTCTGATGGCAGGTATTATGGGAATTGACCCAGCTCTTTATGAAGCATCTGCAATTGATGGTGCGAGTGCGAAACAGCAGTTTCGACGGATTACTATGCCGATGCTGAAACCGATTATGCTGTATGTTATGATTACTTCTATGATTGGTGGTTTGCAGTTGTTCGATATTCCGAACTTGATTGTAAACCGTGGTGGTACGAATGGTGTAGCATCAACGGTTGTTATGGATATCAGTACGAGAATCAACTCGTCACAGGGTGACATGGGTGTCGCCGGTGCTGAATCCGTTGTATTGTTCTTGGCTGCCGGTCTGATTGGAATCTTTATGTTCCGTATCATGCAAAGTGATGAGGATAAGGAAATAAAGGCTCGTAAAAAAGCAGAACGAAAAGCCAGAAAACAGGCAAAGGGGGTGCAGTAAATGGCAAAATATGCAAATTTGTCAGCGGATGAAATCCGCGGTCACCGTATGCTTGTCTTTCGTCGAACAGTTGCCTATATTGTTTTGATATTGGTATGTATTATCTGTATCTTTCCGTTTGTCATGCTTTTGGTGAATACAACAAAAGATACAACGACATTAAAAACGACATTCAGTCTGCTTCCGGGCGGTGATTTTGTCAGAAACTTTACGAATGCAATTAATGAGACAAAAGTTTCCGTGCTGCATTCGATGTTTAATTCATTAATTGTAGCAGTGGTTTCATGTGTCACCAGTGTATACATTGCGACACTTACTGCTTACGGATTGTATGCATACAATTTCCGCTTGAAAAAGGCAGCGTTTGTGTTCATCATGGTAATCCTTATGGTGCCGACACAGGTTTCTGCACTTGGTTTTGTGGAAATGATGGATGCATGGGGAATTAAAGATTCATTCATTCCTTTGATTTTCCCTACTTTGGCATCTCCGGCGGTATTCTTCTTTATCAAACAGTATATGGAGAGTTCACTGCCGCTTGAAATTGTGGAAGCCGGTCGAATTGACGGTGGACATGAATTTTACATTTTCAACTTTGTCGTTATGCCGATTTTGAAACCGGCATTGGCAGTACAGTTGATTTTCCAGTTTGTTGCTTCTTGGAACAACTACTTCCTGCCACAGTTGTTGATGGATAACAGCAGTGAAAATGCTACACTTCCATTGGTTGTGGCAAGTTTGCAGGCAGAAGCCTACTTGACGGATTTGGGCGAAATTTATATGATACTTGGTTTCGCAATTATCCCGTTGATTGTTGTATACTTGTGTCTGTCAAAATTTATTATTCGTGGTGTTGCCCTCGGCTCTGTAAAGGGTTGATGACAATCAGAAAACAAAAAGTGCTTGCGTAAAAAATAAAAACAGAATCGGTGTGATGCAGAATTATTGTATGAGTTCTCTGTATCACGCCGATTTTATTTCGATAAAAAACTTTACTATTTTGTTAAAAAATGATAAAATTTATCAGTAGGTATATGTTATTGGGAAATGAGAATACCAACAATATTTTTAAGTCGAAAGGAGAAGGACTGTGAACGAACAGCAGCAACAAAAACTGGATGAAATTCTGACAAAACATGAGTATAAAAGTAATCTTGTGATTGCAATTATGCAGGACGTTCAGAAAGAGTATCACTATCTTCCGGAAGAGGCATTATGCTATATTGCTAAAGAGTTGAAGATGAGTGAGGCGAAGATTTATGGGGTAGCAACATTTTATGAGAACTTTTCTTTGGAACCAAAGGGCAAATTTGTCATTAAAATATGTGATGGTACAGCATGCCATGTACGAAAATCGGTGCCGATTCTGGAAGAGTTTCGTAAAACGCTTGGGGTTACACAAGAGAAGCCAACTTCTGATGATATGCTTTTTACCGTTGAAACGGTATCTTGTCTGGGAGCCTGTGGTCTGGCACCGGTATGTACGGTAAATGACCATGTGCATCCATCCATGACACCCGAAAAGGCGCGGGAACTTATTAAGCAGTTAAAGGAGGAGGCAGCGAATGAAAATTAAGAATCGTGAGGAACTGATTGCGAAACAGGAGGAATATCGTGCTTCCTTAAACAGTCAGAGAAAACAAATCCTGATTTGCGCCGGAACCGGCTGCGTAGCCGGAGGCTCATTAGAGATTTATGCAAAAATGAAAGACATCATTGAGAGCAAAGGATTAAAATGTGCTCTTGTTCTGGAAAAGGATCCGCATGGAGACAGCATTGGATTAAAAAAGAGCGGCTGCCACGGTTTTTGTGAGATGGGACCGCTTCTTCGTATCGAGCCGATGGGATGGCTGTACATAAAAGTGAGTCTGGATGACTGCGAAGAAATTATCGAAAAATCCATTATAGGAGACGAAGTTATTGACCGTCTGGTGTACAAAGACCAGGAGGGAAATCCATATGTAAAACAGGAGGATATTCCGTTTTATAAGCAGCAGACTCGTATTGCCCTTGAGTACTGTGGACATATTAATGCGGAAAGTATTGCTGAGTATCTGGCTCTTGGCGGCTATAGTGCAGTGGCAAAAGCTTTATTTGATATGACGCCGCAGGGTATTGTCGATGAGATTACGGAGTCCTGTCTGCGTGGCCGTGGAGGCGGTGGATTCCCTGCAGGAAGAAAATGGCAGCAGGTGTTAGATCAGAAGGAAGAAGAAAAATATATTGTTTGTAATGGTGACGAGGGTGACCCGGGTGCGTTTATGGATCGTTCCATGATGGAAGGTGAGCCACATCGTGTGATTGAAGGTATGCTGATTGCTGCGATTGCGACGGGTGCGCATCACGGCTACATTTATGTGCGTGCGGAGTATCCGCTTGCCGTTGAGAGACTTCAGACAGCTATTGACAAGGCAATGGACCGCGGGCTGTTAGGAAAAGATATTTTGGGCTCCGGTTTTGACTTTGATTTACATATCAGCCAGGGAGCCGGTGCATTTGTCTGTGGTGAGGGAAGTGCACTGACAACATCAATTGAAGGAAATCGCGGTATGCCGCGCGTGAAGCCACCGAGAACCGTAGAACATGGTTTGTTTGACAAGCCGACGGTTTTAAATAACGTAGAAACATTTTGTAATGTACCGCCGATTTTGTTAAATGGTGCCAAATGGTATCAGGGCTATGGACCGGCAAACAACCATGGTACGAAAGCATTTGCTCTTACCGGAAATGTACAGAATACCGGTTTGATTGAGGTGCCAATGGGAACGACGCTGCGTGAAGTTATTTTTGATATTGGCGGCGGTGTCAAAGGTGGTGCATTTAAAGCGGTTCAGATTGGCGGACCATCCGGTGGATGTCTGTGTATCAGTGCGACAGAAGATCATCTGGATATGAAACTGGATTTTGATTCGCTGAAAAAAGTAGGTGCCATGATTGGTTCCGGCGGTCTTGTTGTTATGAATGATAAGAGCTGTATGGTTGAAGTGGCACGTTTCTTTATGAATTTTACCCAGAATGAATCTTGTGGTAAATGTGTGCCGTGCCGTGAGGGAACAAAACGTATGCTTGAACTGCTTACGGATATTACTGAGGGACGCGGAACGATGGAGCATATAGAGTTATTGGAAACATTGGCAGAGACCGTTTCGGCAACGGCACTTTGTGGTCTTGGTAAAACAGCCGCTTCACCGGTTGTATCGACGCTTAAGTATTTCCGTGACGAATACATTGCTCATGTAGTGGATAAAAAATGTCCGGCAGGCCAGTGTAAAGCATTGACAAGCCTTCAGATTGACCCTGAAATTTGTAAGGGCTGTACCAAATGTGCGAGAATGTGTCCGGTAGGTGCAATTTCCGGAAACGTAAAAGAGCCGCATGTCATTGATACGACAAAATGTATTAAATGTGGCGCATGTAAAGATGGATGTAACTTTGGTGCAGTGAAGGAGGTGTAACAATGGCTGAGAAAAAATATATGATAATTGATGGCATTCGTGCCGAGTTTACGGATGAAAAAAATATTTTGCAGGTCATTCATAAAGTGGGGATTCATGTACCGACCTTTTGTTACTATTCGGATATGTCCATTTATGGTGCCTGCCGTATGTGTGTGGTAGAAGATGAGAGAGGAGGCATTATTGCTTCTTGTTCGACGCCGCCGAAAAATAAAATGGTAATTAAAACAAATACCGGTCGTCTGCATGATTACCGCAAGATGATTCTGGAGCTTTTACTGGCATCTCATTGCAGAGATTGTACCGTATGTGAGAAAAATGGAAACTGCCGTTTGCAGATGTTAGCGGCACGCTTCCGTCTGACGGATGTGAGATTTCCGAATACGCATCCGGAGCGGATGATTGACGATTCTTCGCTTTCGATTGTGCGTGACCCAAGTAAATGTATTTTATGTGGTGACTGTGTGCGTATGTGTAATGAAGTGCAGCATGTTGGAGCAATTGATTTTGCAAACCGTGGCGCAAATATGGTTGTCACACCGGCATTTAACCGAAAAATTGCTGAGACAGACTGTGTGAACTGTGGACAGTGTGCAGCCGTTTGTCCGACGGCGGCAATTACCATAAAGAAAGACTTAAAGCAGGTTTGGCAGGCTCTGTATGCTCCGAATAAGCGTGTTGTTGCACAGGTTGCACCAGCGGTTCGTGTTGCGATTGGCGAAGAGTTTGGGTTAAAACCGGGCAAAAACTCAATTGGTAAAATTTATACCGCACTTCGCATGTGTGGATTTGATACTGTATTTGACACAAGTGTGGCAGCTGATTTAACAATTGTGGAAGAGGCAGCAGAACTTGTACGCAAATTGGAAAATGGCGAAAATACATATCCAAACGGAAACAAATATCCATTATTTACTTCCTGCTGTCCGGGCTGGGTCCGCTTTGTGGAGACAAAACACCGTGACATGCTTCCTTATGTTTCTACGTGTAAATCGCCAATGGAAATGTTTGGCGCAGTAATTAAAGAATATTACAAACCGGCAGATAAAGAAGCCGGCTTAGAAACGGTATCGGTTGCGGTTATGCCGTGTGTAGCAAAGAAATATGAGGCGGACAGAGACGAATTTAAGCGAAATGATGTGCCGGATGTGGATTATGTAATCACAACCAAAGAACTGATTCTTATGATTAAAGAATTGGGAATCCAGTTTGATGAAATCGAGCCAAGTGCGCCGGATATGCCGTTTAGCATTTACTCCGGAGCAGGCGTTATTTTCGGTGTAACCGGTGGTGTTACAGAAGCAGCACTCCGTCATGTGGCAGCACAGGATAATGAGACGATGCGCCAGTTAGAGTATACCGGTATCCGTGGCCTCGAAGGTGTCAAAGTGGCTGAGGTTGAAATCGGCGAAAAAACACTGCGAATCGGCGTCGTAAACGGTCTTGGAAATGCGGATAATTTGATTGAAAAGATTCGTTCCGGCGAAGAACATTTCGATTTTGTCGAGGTTATGGCGTGTCCATATGGATGTATCGGCGGTGCCGGTCAGCCATTTGGCTATCAGTCCGTTCTACCGGAATGTATAAAGCAGACAAATCTGCGATTATTAAACGCTCCGGCGAAAATCCGGTCGTGAGCCAGCTCTACGAAAATGGAGTCTTGAAAGGAAGAAGCCATGAACTTCTGCATGTAAATTATTTGAAAGCGGAAGAGTAAGGGAAAAGTAAGGAAATAGAAAAAGCCCATTCGTATTGAGATAGGATAATGTTTGTCTCTTGCGGATGGGCTTTTTGTCGCCTTTAATGCGACAAAGGATAGAAAAATTGTGATATAATGAAGCATAAAGGAGGCGATTAATTTGGCAGATAAAAAAATACTAAAAGAGGTAGAGGCATATATTGAAAAATATTATATACCGGATAATGATGATATTAAACTGGATAAAGAAATGCGAACAGTTTTTGAGCGCATAACCGCTTTTCGGGAAAAGAAAGCGGAGAGAAAGCGTGCGAAGGAACAGACAACAGAAAATATAGATTTTGATGTTGCAAGCATGAGAAAAAAGAAAATTACAAATGGTATGTATTCTACAATGTCTACAAATCGTAATATAGAAGATTTGATGGCTCAGATGGAAGAAACTTTTTCACAACGATTGTTGAGATTGATAGATGAAAGAAATTTGAAGGATTCCGAAGTATATACAAAAGCATATGTAGATCGAAGGCATTTTTCTAAGATTAGGAAAGATGTGAACTATACACCAAATAAGAAAACGGTACTTGCTTTTACAATTGCGTTGCAATTGTCTTTGGATGAGGCAAAAGATTTGCTGGCTTCTGCCGGATATGCACTGTCAAGGAGTTCTAAAATGGATATTATTGTTGCATACTTTTTGCAGAATAAAATATATGACATGTTTGAAATTAATGACGTGTTATATGCTTATGAACAGCCGATTTTTGAATGAGTTAGTAAGATAATACAATATGTCGCCTATCATGCGACCAGCTTTGTAAGTTCAGTGGATATAATGTGATTACAATAAATCAAAGGAGGTTACTCACATGAATATGGACTTAACAGAGCTGGTTTTTATTTTGGATAGAAGCGGTTCTATGGGGGGATTGGAGAGCGATACCATAGACGGCTTTAACAGAATGATTGCTCGTCAAAAGAAAGAAGAAAAAGAAGTTAATGTTACAACAATTTTATTTGATGACGAAGTTGAAGTGATTCATGATCGTTTTCCTATTGAAATTATTGAACCGTTAACAGAAAAGGAATACTTTGTGCGGGGATGTACGGCACTTCTTGATGCGGTTGGAACTGGAATTGAAAAAATAGATAATGTTCAAAAACATCTGCCGGAACAGCATAGAGCCGGAAAAGTTATATTTGTAATTACAACGGATGGCTTAGAAAATTCCAGTATAGAGTATAGCTACGAACAAATCCGAAGAAAAATTGAGGCAAAGAAAGAGTGTGGCTGGGAATTCTTATTTTTAGGAGCCAACATTGATGCAGGCAGGGAGGCGGAAAAGATTGGAATTAACAGAAATCGTTCTGTAACTTATGAAAATGATTCAGAAGGAATTGCGGTTAATTTTGAAGCGGTTGGGCGAGCACTTAGTAAAGCGGTAACATGTGAGAGTGCGACAGATTTTTTTGAGGATGATTGGAAAGATGATATTGTCAAGTATCGTGAAACGGCAGAAAAAGAAAGAAGGAGCTAGGATATGTATTTTTTAGTGGATTTTGAGAATGTGCATAGCGAAGGGCTGCGGGGAGTAGAGTTTTTGCAAAAAGGTGATTATCTAACACTGTTTTATAGTAAGGCGGCCAATGTTTGCGAACAACGTTATTTGAAACAGATTTTAAATTCTGGTTGTACTTTTGATACCTGCAAATTGGCTAGAACCGGAAAAAATGGTTTAGATTTTTATATTGCTACACGAGTAGGAGAGTTTTATGGAAATGGGAAAACAGATAGGGTAGCAATAATTAGTAAAGATCAAGGTTATAAAGCGGTACGAGATTATTGGGATGCAAGGCTAGAAGCTAATAATAGAATCATTATTGGAAGTTCTATTGAAAAAAGCCTGATATGGAGTATATTCATGGTGTGCTTTCAAAACGCAATGTTCCACACACTTTTTATAATTTAGACTTAACAAATAGATATTTGCGAAGTCAATTGGAAGAATATGAAATGCCCCTTCAGGAAAAAGTGTTTGTTCCGGAAAATTGGAACAAAGACCATCCCATGTGTCCAATTCATGAAGAGGAATTGTTTGAAATGCCATGTTGCAGAACATATAAAGATAGAAAGGTAACATTTACCGGATATTATTGTGAGCAGTGTGGTAAAATTTTAATTCGGAAAGCTTACGCAATTGATTTGGAAGATGAATGTGCAAAGAATGGGGTTCCGGTGATTGAGCATGACTCACTGATAAAGAAAAAGCCACAAAAACACCAAATCCCTGTTAAGGAGATTAAGCCGGAATATATCATAGAAGAGGGGAAACGGTCACCATATCAGTATAATTATACGGCAAATTGCTATAAATTGACGGAGGAAGATACGGTTGTTGTATCGGATTCAATTTACTGTACTTTATCGGGACATAATACAGATGAGGTTTTAGTGCTGATTATGCTTCAGGAGAAAAATGGAACTAAGAAAGCCTACATGTTTATGGTTGGATATTGTCCGCAATGCCAGAAATATTATATGGATGTGGAAGATTATAAAGCTGCTTATCGTTATGGAAGATTGGAGACAACGATAATAAGTGATTTTGATGATGTGGATTTTATGATAACCTCTGGTGAGGTGTTTGCGCTGGAACGAAAGCATTTAGAAAATGTAGAACATGATATTGACACATCAATAAAAGCTATTAAGAGCAGTCCTGATTATATTTCACAGTATGCAATTGATATAGATGGTGCATTAGCTGGTGGTGGCTTAACATTTGCCAAAGCTGCAAGTAAAATGAAGTATGGAAAACGATTAGAAGAGTTAGACAGTTATATATCGAGACCATATATGTATCGTGTGGACATTTCCGCTGATGGAGAGACTGAGACTTATTATATTGGGGCGACTGATATTGTTTTGAATGATAAAAAAGTGGTTATTTCCGCAAACAGTGATTTTGGTTATGAATTGATTAATTACCAGACAACAAAAGTGCAGCATAATGGGAAAAAATATGCGATTAATCTTTCAAGACAATTTGAAATAAATCATGCAATATTATATGGTTATCAGAATTTAAGAACGGACGAGGATATGATTTTCAAGAATGGGATAACAGATCCCTTTTTGGTGCGTGTACTTAACATGCGAAAAAGACAGCACAGCCTTACGGATATTTTTGTTACGATTCAGGAGAATCAAAATAAAATAGTTAATGCTCCATTTAATCAAAATATTGTTGTTCAAGGATGTGCAGGTTCAGGAAAAACAATGGTATTATTGCATAGACTTTCCAGATTAAAATATCAACAGAAATCGTTTGACTTTACAAAAAATGCAATGATATTAACTCCAAACGATCAGTTCAGCCTACATATTAAGGGCTTGGCAGAAGGTTTGCAGATTGGCAATATTGCAAGAGTTTCCATTGAACAATATTATATTGAGATGCTGGTTGAATACGATTCTGTGTTTAAACCAAACAATAAAGTGGTTTCAGAGATGTTAGTCCGGCAGGATTTCGTAAATTATATTTATTCTGATCAGTTTGCTACAAAGTTTATGAAGGTATATGACAAAGTGATTTCAGAAAGAAATGCATTAATTGAAATTTTAGATAATCTTGCTGATGCGATGGGGGAAGAGAGAAGAACAATTTCAGATGATGATGATTCTCGTGTTGTACAACAAATGCAATTTGCAGTAGAGGCGTTAGATACTATTGTTAAAATGGAAGATCAAAAGATTTTTCTTGCCAAGAATGAATTGGATAAAGTGAATCATCGTAAGAATTTCTTAGAAACACAGCTTCCAGAAAAGGAGAAATCAGCTGCAAGTATTGTCAATGAGGCAGTTCCACGTGTTGCGGAGAAAGTTCGTATATATTTGGAAGGAAAACAAAGAGCTATTTCAGAGTTGGAAGAACAGATGAACAGTGTGGCTTCCGAACTTAGTCAGGTGCAGTCAACGGTTATTATGTTTGGAAAAAAAGCACGTATCGAGCAGCTGGAAAATGAGATTGCTGAAATGCAGAAAAATATTAACCGTGCTACAAATAAAATGGATGCAGAAATTGTGGTTTTAAAAATGCCATTAAATGGGAGAAACGAAGATGAGTTGATTGACTGGATGAGTCAGGTCGCATTATATGTTAAAGAATGTCAGGACGAGGTGAGATTGTGTAAAAGAACAAAGCAAGAATACTTCAACTTTGTATCTGAAATGCATGAAATTGACAGTGAAATTGAAAATGCTCAGGAGAAATTTCACCAGTTGGAGATAGCAAAATATAGTACAGAAGTGAGAAATGCTATAAAGAATTTATATGAAAAGATAGATACGTATTCTGTGCTTGGAACGTATCAAATGGTATTTGAAGAAACGGTACGTGATTTTAAGGAGGCCCATAAAATAAAAAATATTGTTGGTAAATGTCATAGATTTGATTTGTATGCACAACTCATTTTTGCAATGAAGTATTATAAGCATGTAAATGGCTCGGTACAATTTATGTGTGTAGATGAAGGACAAGATGTTGCTATTAATGAATATAGACTTATAAGTCGTTTAAATCAGCGGAAAGTTGTGTTTAATATATTTGGTGATACGAACCAGTTGATAAAACCAGGAAGAGGTATTTCGGATTGGAGTGTTGTCGAGGATGAATTATCAGCAAGTAAATTCGTATTGAATGAGAACTATCGAAATACAAATCAGATTACTAAGCTTTGTAATACATGTTTTGAGATGGATGTTTTGCAGACTGGTGTGGATGGGGCAAGCGTTAGAGAGATATCACGAAGCGAACTTGAAAAAGAATTATCAGTATGGAATGATAGAACTGAACGTGTGGCAATTCTTCTACCAAGAGGAGTGAAGAAAAAACAGTATCTGCATATGGAAATGTTGTCAGAAGAGATTCAAAATTCCATTGGAGAAGAAATTGATGCAGGAAAGATTGCTGTTATGTATGTAGATGAAGTGAAAGGTATTGAATTTGACAGGGTGTTTGTTGTTGATAATAAAATGTCTCGTAATGAAAAGTACATTGCATATACGCGTGCGTTGTCGAATTTGATAGTAGTTGTAGATGATAATGTTCCAGACTATGATGATGGTTCTGATAATTCGATGGGACAGGAGAAAAAACAGAAACACAGTGATATAAAAGAAAGTGTATACAAATGGAATTCTAATGGAAAATTGGAAAGTTTGGTAGAAGAAGGGGAGATTTGATAACTCGATCACTGTTGAAATTTTGCATCTATAACATTTTTACTTTAACATAAAAATGTTATGGATGGTAAAAAAACATAAGGCAGATGTCGCTTTGCTTGCGGCTACAAGGTGGCTTGGGAGAGATAAAATATAGGCAAAACGGAGGTGCGTATTAGTGATTGTAGATCGTTACTATTATCAACAACTCAATCGAAAAGAAAAAGCGATTTACAATGCTTTTTATAAGGGGGTTATGTCTCATCAAGATATTATTCCTGTACCGGTAAGAGGAAAAATGTCAAATGAGACGTTTAATCGAGTATTTATGGCAATGACAAGGGATAATCCACTGATTTTTTATTTGAA
>CALELW010000273.1 GCA_937902905.1 uncultured Clostridium sp.
TTCTCAATGAGATAAGCATCAACCGGAACCGCATCCTGCGTCATAAAGAGCATATACTCTGCCTTTGACATAGTCGCCCCTTTATTTCTTGTGCCACCATGGTCAAAATCCTTTTTCTCGATTGGAACAATCTTTGCATTCTCCGCCTTTTGTAACATCTGTAAAACTTCTTCATCTTCTTTTTCCTCAACTAATGTCTGCATAAAAAACACATGCGAAGGTTTTACCGTCTGTTTGTTCAGCCAGTCAATTAATTTTGTCAGTTTTTCTCTCTCCGGACGATATACCGGAATAATTACATCAACCACCATCAAAATCCTCTCTTCTTATTTCTCAAGCAGACGGTTCACTACTTTAACCGCCTCTCTGGCATCTGCCGAATAGCCATCTGCCCCAATTTCTTCTGCAAAACTTTCTGTCACAACCGCGCCGCCAATAATAATCTTAGCCTTCACGCCCTGTTTCTTTGCCTCATCCACAACTTCTTTCATCTCCATCATCGTTGTCGTCATAAGGGCAGACAGACCAATAATTGAAGCATTCTCAGCTTTCGCGGTATCTAAAATTGTCTGCGTCTCTACATCTTTTCCTAAATCAATGACATGATACCCATAGTTTTTCAGCATCAGTGCCACGAGATTTTTCCCAATATCGTGAATATCTCCCTTTACCGTCGCCACCACAATAGTTGCCAGTTTTTCATTTCCTCTTGCAGCCTCTAAAAGCGGCTCTAAACGGTTAATCGCCTTTTCCATCGTTTCGGCACTGGCAATAAGCTGAGGGAGAAAATATTTCTTCTGCTCAAATAATTCGCCGACATAATTAATTGCCGCAATCAAATACTTATCAATAATCTCAGACGGCTCGGTTCCCTTTTTCAGTTCTTCTTCCACAAGTTCAAGCACGTGTCCGCTCTTTCCTTTAACAACCGCTAAATACAACGGGTGGCCGTCTTCCTCTGCCACTTCATTCTTTGGCTTATTCTGCGTAATCACAGCTCCCGCCACACCATTAATATAATGCAAATCCGCTTCTTCTTTATTCAAAAGCAAATCCGAAGCAAGTGCGGCATTGACAAGCAATGTCTGTGACGGATTCGCAATTGCCATCGTAAGTCCCTGACCAATCGCAAGTGTTAAAAATGCTGTATTAACAAAAACACGTTCCGGCAGTCCAAAGGATATATTGGAAAGACCGCAAATCGTTGCCACGCCCAATTCATTTTTACAGTATCGTATCGTCTCCAACACTTCAAGTGCGGCATTTTTATTTGCCCCTATCGTAGCCACCAGACCATCCACGACAATGTCTTCTTCTGCCATTCCATGGCGTTTTGCCTCGTCTAATATTGTATGGATAATCGTTTTTTTCTCATCCAAATCTTTTGGAAGTCCGGCGTCAGACAAAGGAAGCAGAATAAACATAGCACCGTATTTTTTTGCAATCGGTATTAATTTTTCAAACTTTTCCGGTTCCAGAGAAATTGAGTTAATCAAAGCTCGTCCCGGATAAATACGAAGGGCACTTTCCACAACATCAACATAACTCGAATCAATGCTAAGCGGCAAATCCACCGTCATCGTCAACTCATTAACCGCACGTAACATCATCTCTTTTTCGTCAATTCCGTTCATTCCCATATTGACATCGAGAATCGATGCACCTAATTTTTCCTGTTCTTCCGCCATATCCATGACAAGACTTAAATCACCGGCGCGGAGTTTTTCCTGCAGTGCTTTTTTTCCGGTAGGATTGATTCGCTCACCAACGATTCGAAATCTTCCATCTAATGAAATTGGCGTAATATTGCGCTCTGTTGTCAGGGCACGGATACTTTTCCTCTCCGGAATTTCTCTCGCTTTTTTCTCTTTTAACCGGCTGACAAGTTTCCGAATATGTTCCGGCGTTGTTCCACAGCATCCGCCAAGCACAGTCGCCCCAACATCCACAAGCGGCATCATTGCCTCTGAAAAACTCTCAGCATCCATATCGTAACACGTCACACCGTCCTGTAAAAACGGCAGTCCGGCATTTGGTTTTACAACAAGCGGAACACAAGCATACTCAGCCATTGCTTTTACCGCATCAACCATCTTGTCAGGTCCTGTCGAACAGTTAATTCCGATGGCATCTGCCCCCATCGACTGCAAAACAACCAATGCTGTCTCAGGGCTCGTTCCATACAACGTCCGTCCATCCTCCTGATACGTTAGTGTCACAAGAGCCGGTATGTCACAAGTTTCTTTTACCGCCAGCAAGGCAGCACGGCATTCCTGCAAACTCATCATCGTCTCAATCGCAAATAAATCGACGCCCTCTTTCACTAACAAACTAATCTGCTGTTTATAAACATCTACCAGTTCTTCAAACGGCATACTTCCAATTGGCTCTAACTGCTGCCCGGTCATGGAAATATCCCCGGCAACATAAATTTTGCGGTCTGTTTTGCTTCTGCGAATTGCTTCTTTTGTAAGACCCACCAATGTTTTCGTAAGTTCTTCCTGCTTAGACGCAAGGCCATATTCATCTAATTTAATTCGATTACAGGTAAATGTCGGTGTATAAAGGACATCAGAACCTGCCTCAATATATCGGCACTGTAAGTCAATAAACACTTCCGGGTGTTTTGCAATCCACTGCTCCGGACAATCCCCGCTTTCCATACCGGCCTGCTGCAAATTTGAACCGGTTGCGCCGTCTAATACCACAAATCCTTGTCGTAAAAATTCTCTAAAATCCACTCTTTTGTTGCCTCACTTTCAAAAAAAAACCCATTTCACAATAGAATATCATGAAAAGAGGGATTTTGCAATCTTCGCTTATAAGCTTCGGTAAAAACTTTCTTTCATATCACACTGGCAGGAAAAACCTAAATCATTTAATGCCTTGGTAAACGCAGATAACATATCTGCCACTTTCTCAACTCTTGCATTATTTCCCATATGTCCAAGACGGATTACTTTGCTTGCAAGGACATCAAAGCAGCCGGATATCAGAATACCGTATTTATCTTTCATGGTGTTGATAATATCTATATCACGCAGTCCCTGTGGCACATTAATAACGGTCACAGTGGCGGAATCTCCGTAATCCAGATAAAGTGATAAACCTGCTTCTTTCACCGCTTTTCTTACTGCCTCAGCAATCTTATGATGGCGCGCCACACGCTCGGTATCTTCCTTCACCAGTCTTACGGCTTCACAGAGACCATAAATATCACTGATTGGCATTGTGTATGGGAACCACTTATCTTTGTAATAGTTCTTAAATGCAAGAATATTACAGTAGAAGGAAGCCACTTTGGTTTTCCTGCTTTCCATTGCTTTCATGGCATCCTCACTCACAGTAACAAACGCAAGCCCCGGAGGTGCCGACAAAGCCTTCTGCGAGCCACCGCAAACCACATCCATCTGCCATTCATCGATTTTCACATCTTCACCAAACATCGATGAAACTGCATCGACTACCGTAAGAATTCCATACTGCTTTAACAGCGGACAAATCTTACTGATATCATTGAGCACACCACTTGGCGTATCACAGTGAACAACCGTTGCGTACTTAAAATCGTGATTTTCTTTTAAGTATTCTGCCAAATCCTCCACTACAACCGGATAGTGGTAATCAACGGTATATAAAGTTGGCTCTCCGCCGTAAAGACTTACAAAATCAGCAAACCCCTTTCCAAAAATACCGTTATCAATAACTAATACCTTATCCCCTGACTCTGTCAATGTTGCACAGGCAGCCTCCAAGGCAAGAATTCCTTCGCCGCCCAATACATAAGTCTCATTGTCAGTGCCGAGAAGATTTGACAAATCTTTGCATACCTGATGGTATTCTTCACAAAACGTCTCATCTACATCCGGATTTCCAAATGCCCGGCTTCTTGCTTCCATTACAGAAGCTGCCGGCATCGTCGGTCCCGGTGTCATCATCTGATACATTCTTATCATCCTTTCTGTCCGTTCTTTTTCGCCAATTAGGCTTCCATAGAACGTTTTACATTTGTCATACCGACACGTGATACTAAAATAATCGGAATCGCAATAATTGCTCCTGTTACAATCTGCATAATGTTGCCCGGAATGGAAGCCAGCGGTACAACAAAACTTGATGTAAGCAATACCTCAAACAAATAATAACCAACTAATTTAATTGCAAGAACAACAACTGTTGCCACAATCAAATTAACAATTGTTGGTTTTTTCTTTACAATCAAACCAAAGACAAAGCCCATCAGACCAACTACAATCAAAGTTGCCGGAGCATATACAATCCATGGAGAAAGTACATCCGATAATGCCATACCAACGCCGCCGCAAATCGCACCAACACGCTTGCCGAAAAATGCCGCCGCAAAAAACATCGGAACATTACCTAAGTGAACCAGACCGCCTTTTGCCGGTATAATCTGCACCTGAATGTATCTTGTCAGTAAAAATGTCAAGGCAGCAAATACGCCGCACATCGTAATTTCGGATACTGTAATCTTTCCTGTACCCATCTGTACTGTTTGTTGTTTTGTTTTTGAATCCATTGTTTTGTCCTCCTGTATAAATTTCTCTCTTATTATACAAAAGGCTGGCTATATGAAAACTGCCAGTTTCTTATTTTTTTACCATGCCAGTTTTCAACCATTTCTCTCTAGAGATGTTTTCCAGTTTTTTCGAAGCAGTGCCGGATGGGACTCCAAATGAGCAAAATCATTAAAACGCTCCAGAATAAAGAAGTCTCTCTCCTCATCATAAATCAAATGGGTAAAACTTGTATTTTCGATGTCAATTCCAAATTTTAATTTGTTCTCCTGACCGGTATGAAGAATATCGGCACACACCGAGCGTATTACGCCGCCATGCGTTACAATAGCAACTCTGTTTTCTTCTCTTTGACAAATTTGTTTGATTTTTGGCATAACCCGCCTGACGACATCACGTCCGCACTCACCGCCTTCCGGATAGGGAAGGTCTTCTTTATGAGACGCACGTTCCTTACGAAACTCAGCATATTCCATACGAATCTGTTCATCGGTTTTACCGGTAAATCCACCAAAATGGATTTCTTCGATGTCTGCCACTTCTTCCACCGGCAGATTCACAAAACGTCCGATAATTTCTGCTGTTTCTTTTGCGCGAATTAACTGTGAGCAGTATAACTTTTCCAACTGATAAGAAATCAGACGCTTTCCGGCAAGTTTTGCCTGTTTACGTCCACTTTCATCCAGAGAAACATCGACATTACACAATTTGGAGCACTGTCTTCCATGCCGAATCAAAAAGATATCCTTCATCTTTCGCACCTCCTTAACTCTCTGAAAAAACACTATCAGTATACGAAATCCGTGTTCTCTCGTCAAATTGTTTGCGAAGACCTTTCATATATTTTCTTCCTAATGCGACATTTCCATATTGCTTTACCAGACAAATCCGGTGGTTTACATAATCGATTTTTTCTACATACAAACGGTTTACCGCAATTGAGCGATGGCACTGCACTAAGTCTCCGCCACACTGCTCCATACAGACACCAAGTTTACGGTACGGAAACGAAAAGACATCATACCGGGTATGAACATACAGCATTTTATTGCAGATTTCCAGATACAAAATATCCTTTGCCTCAAACATGTGGATACCGAGCCGTGTGTTTATCACCAGCGCTTTTGCAGCACCCTTGTTATCAAAACGTCCATCAATCCAGTGAAGTAGTTTTTCCAATCGTTCTTTCTCAATTGGTTTTATCACATAATCAAAACAATGAAATACATGAAATGCCAGACTTTCATAAGCATCATCTTTTGCCAGTAAAATCACCGGGAGCAGATAAAAACGCTGTAAGCTTTTCAAACAAGAAACAAAGGCCAGTCCTTTTTGTTCCCCGTCCTCTAAATCTACTACTACAACACGGATGGAATTTGTCTCTAATATACGGATTGCTTCCTGCTGACTTTCGACACATAAGAATTGAAGATTCCATTTGGCTGCTTCCCAGTCTTTAATCGGATTTGACTTTGAGAAAACAAGAACTTTTGTCACCGATACTCCTCTCCTTCATCACTTAGCTGCTGCTTGCAGTATTCGAGCAGTTCACACACCCTGCGGTTTCGTATCGCAAGATGAGAATCCACCGATTCCCGTCTCGCCTTCTGCCTGCCAGCTAACAGATACAGCGGGTCTACATCGAGCTTCTCATATAGAATAACAAGTTTTTCAACATCCAGCCCATACACTCCTCTCTCAATCTTTCGATAATGTCCTACACTCACACGGAGCAGTTTTGCCATATCATAGAAATCCATATGAGCACTTTCTCTCACATCCTGTAAACGCCTTCCAATAATTTCATTTTGTTCTTGAACCATAATTTATCTCCTCCTTAGTCTCTATTCTACCAAAAAAAAGCGCTCGTTGGACAACTTTTTTTGACGTAATACGACAAAGTACCAAATTACAAGGTTCTTTTTTGTTTTTTTCTTTGATTTTTATTCCAGATAACCCATAAATTAGTTCCATCACGTATTATAAAAACGCATTTGCTACGTTGTTTTATCTGCCTGTTTTTTTACAATAAAGATAGGACATTTTTTTAGGAAGGTTACATATGAAAAAAGATAATAATTTACAAACAATTGGCAAAATAATAAAAAAATATCGATTGATTGCCGGTCTAAGTCAGGAAACTTTATCAGAACTTGTTGAGTGTGATAAAAATACAATCGGCAGAATTGAACGGGGTGAGACGGATTTCAAAATATCTATTTTATTTCGACTTGCCGAAAGTCTGGAAATTTCTTTCACTCGATTTGCCAAAGATATTGACACCCATTCCGACGATAATTATGCTTCAGCCTTAGAATATGATTATTTAAGGCTTTTTCATTACTGCCATAAACTCTCGCCGGAACAATTTAACAACCTTTGTAATACGGCATACATCTATTCCAAAAGCAACGAATCGTAATTACTGCGTGAGCACTTTATCTAATACATCGGCTAATGGTGCTGCTGCATTTTTCGCTTCCTCTACCGTATTATTTTCATTTCCCAGTTCAATCAATAAGGAACGAGGTTCCAAGTGCAGATTGTAGCGGTATCCTTTTAGATAAATTGGTTTGGTAAATCCATCGTAGTATTCCATAGCCGTGCATTTCATCTGAAGACTAAACGCCAGATTTCCCTGTAGATTCGGATTATATAAATAAGGAATGGCACCCGATTTTGTTCTGCTCATACCATTAAAAAACATGACAATCGCAGTTTTTTTTCCTTGAATGGTGGTATACGTATGCTTTCCTTTGCCGACGGAATCGCGGTGCAAATCAATCAATACTTTAATATTCGGATTTTTTTTGCGTATGTTCTGAACCCCTTCCAGTGATTTATTGTACGCAAGACTCCTATCAATGCCCCCGTTAATAGAATCATATCTCGTCGTGTCATGGTAAACGGAATATCCTCTTTTTTCCAGTTCTTTTGTAAGTTCTGTACCAACACCGACAACGGAATCGTTGACATCATTTTTTTTGCTGTCAACAAACTCTTCCGAAGCGCCATGTGTATGATAAATCAAGATTTGTTTTTTCCCTTTTTCTTTTTTTAATTTCAAATTTTTATGTAACATGGCAGCTACATTGAACTGCTTTTTTGTCACGGAAGTCGTTGAATCAATGATATAAAAATTCTTCCACAAATAATCCACACTGAGCGACTCCCGCAACTGCTCAACTGTACTGTTTTTATGCCGGACAACCTGGTTTGATACTGCTACCGCCGGCTGTTTTTCTTCCACATCTCCCACAAGCGGTTCACTTGGTTTTGGTGTCTGTCCATCCTGCAGTTCACGATTTTCACGCACTGCCAGTTCTTCTTTTCCGGCAGCACTTTCTGCCAGCGCCTGATTTGGCTCAAAATAAGACTGCCCTCCTAAAAGTTCCGCTAATACATATTTTCCTTCTTGTCCATTCCAAAGGCAGAAACAACTCTCCTTTGCAAGAAATTCACCCGCCTGCTCTGCTATTTCCA
>CALELW010000274.1 GCA_937902905.1 uncultured Clostridium sp.
AAGAACAGGATTTTCCAGAGCAAAAATTTCGGTTTATATTAAAAATCTGATACAGATTGATGTGGCAGAAAAAATCTTTTCCTACGAACCGGAAAAACGGGATTCTGTGCAGAAGGGACTGTATGGCATTACGGATTCTTTTTTGCAGTTTTGGTATCAGTTAATTTATCCGAATTTTTCGGATTTTAGTATGCAGAGACCGGATGAATTTTATGAGGCTCATATTAAAAACGGCTTGGATGAATTGGCGGGAAAAGCTTATCAGAAGGTGTGCCGTGAATTTATGGAATTGATGAATCAGTATCATCATCTGCCGGCGCAGTTTGAAAGGTTTTTTAGCCTTTATGGAAAGTCCGGTTTTATTCCTTTGATTGCGAATACAAAAGAGGGAAAACTCCTTGTGGGAACCTGCAAATGGAGCAATGAGCCGATGACGACAAAAGAATTTGAAGAACTTTTGCATGACATTGAGCAGACGGGCAAAGAAGCCGATTATTATTACCTTTTTTCAAAAGAAGGATTTACGAATGAATTGTCTGTTATGGCTAAAAATATGGACAATATACAGTGTATTGATTTGGAGGCGATGTAAATGTATCGAGAAACAGCAGGGCTTGTAATGTATGGCCAGCTTGGAAAAGACAGTATTTTGATGAAACTTGGAAGCCTGGTAGAAAAGATGGAGCACGACGATTCCTACAGCAGAGAAGAGTTGGTTCGTGCGATTTACGACGAGGTGTACAGGCTCCTTGATTTGTCAACGACGTATGGATTTGACAATAATTTATGGCAGTGTTACATTGCTTATCTTCTGGCAACAACAGAAAATCCATTCAGTATTCTCTGTGAGACAGTCGGGGCTTCCAAAGATGGTACGGTAAATGAAATTGTAAAACAGGATATGGAGCATTTTTATCATTTGTTCCATTATGATTTTTCTGCAATGGAAAAGAAATTGGGCGTTGCATGTTTTGAGACATTGACCCATTATCATTCCATGGCAAAAGCGGAAAATACTTATAATAAAAGTGTCAGCGAAAAGGTTCGTGATTTGGCGTCACAGTTGTGTGAAGCGAAAAACGGTGAGGATTTCTTTGACATTGTAACCGCTTTTTATAAACGATACGGTGTTGGAAAATTTGGATTAAATAAGGCATTTCGTGTTGTCCACACGGGGGATGAAATGGTTTTGTCACCAATTACTCATACTTCGGATGTGACGTTAGATGAGTTGATTGGCTACGAGCTTCAGAAAAAGCAGCTTGTGGAAAATACGGAGGCATTTGTCGAGGGACGCCGTGCGAATAACTGTCTTCTTTTTGGTGACAGTGGAACCGGAAAATCGACTTGTATCAAGGCAATTTTGAATCAATATTATGAAAAGGGTCTTCGATTAATTGAAGTTTATAAGCATCAGTTTCAGGATTTGTCCGCAATTATTGAGACAATTAAAAACCGCAATTACAAATTTATTATATATATGGATGATTTGTCATTTGAGGAATTTGAAATTGAGTACAAATATTTGAAGGCGGTCATTGAGGGCGGCATGGAAGTGCGTCCGGATAATGTTTTGATTTATGCGACATCAAACCGCCGTCATCTGATTCGTGAGACATGGAGCGACCGCTCGGATATGTCAAACGATGAACTGCACCGTTCGGATACGATGCAGGAAAAACTCTCTTTGGTTGCCCGTTTTGGCGTCAGCATCAATTTCAGCAAACCAAGCAAAAAAGATTTTGATGCAATTGTTCTTGGTCTTGCCAAAGCGCATCCGGAGATTACCTTGTCAGAGGAAGAACTTTTGATGCAGGCGAATGCATGGAGTATAAGAAATGGTGGATATTCCGGCCGTGTGGCAGAACAGTTTATCATTCATTTGCAGTCGCTTGTAAAATAATTTGATGGAAGGAAGGATACCCGCTTATGTTTGAACGTTTTTTTCCGGATACAACGGTGTCGTCAACGTATGCCATTGATTATGAAAAGTTATATAAAGAAGGTTACCGGGGAATTCTCTTTGATATTGACAATACGCTTGTCGAACATGGAAAAGAGGCAACGGAGCAGGCAAAACGATTGTTTGCCCGCCTGAAAAAAATTGGATATGAGTGCTGTCTGATTTCCAATAATAAAAAGAAACGTGTTCATTCGTTTAATGAGAAAATTGGTGTTCACACGGTTTTTAACGCGCATAAGCCGGCAAAGAAAGGCTATTTTTATGCGATGGAACTGATGAATACAAGACCGGAAAACACGATTTTTGTCGGCGACCAGTTATTTACGGATATTTTTGGTGCTAAACGAATCGGACTCAAAAATTTTCTGGTTAAACCGATTAACGAAAAGGAAGAAATCCAGATTGTATTAAAGCGCAAACTGGAGAAAATTGTTTTGCATGAATATCGTGCGAAAAAGCGCGAAGAAAAGAGGCAGAAACGATGCGAAAAGAAATGGAAGAAAAAATATTTCAATCCACCGAGGTAGATGCGATTCTTCTTACCTCGCCGGCGAACATGCGGTTTGTGGCCGGTTTTACGGGGGAGGGGTATGTGTATTTTTCCCGTCAGCAAAAAGTGGTTGTCACGGATTCCAGATATGTGATAGCTGCAAAAAATGAGTGTCCGGGTTACGAAATTGAAACATGGACAAGCGATGGATATTTTGTAAATCTTTTGGCTCATTTAAA
>CALELW010000275.1 GCA_937902905.1 uncultured Clostridium sp.
ATCAGTTTGATACGAGGGCCTATGTGGTAAATAAAAACGATAAGAATTTTAGCTCATATAAAGGCGCTATTTATAACAAAAAAGGTGACACTTTGATGTACCTTGCTCTTTATGCAAAACAGGCAGAGTTAAAGCCTTCCTGCGAGAGTATTTTAACGAGTGCATTTACGCGTAATTTAGGGGATGACAATTATGTGCCGGTTAAGGAATTAAAAGAATTTACAATTCCTTCCGGTGTAAAAAATATTGTGGAAGATGGCGAGCCTTTGCCGGTAAATATCAAATATAATATTCAATCTAAGAATTTGACAAAGGAGAGTGTTGCGGTTTTACTTGGCACGATAGGTGAAAAAGAGGCAATGCGTCAGATGCCTGAGCGGGTTTCTTTGACCGGCGACTATGTGATTATTGATAAAACATATCTTGCCAAATTTGCTGACAAAGCAGATGCTAAGAAAAAGGCGGAAGAGGAAACACTTGAAATTCCGAAAGGCATTGAGACAATTCCGGATGAAATGTTCCGTAATTTTAATATGAAGGAAGTTAAGCTGCCTTCGACCATAAAGACGATTGGGGCAAATGCATTTTATAACTGCAAAAAACTTGTGAAAATGAATTTCCCAGCTTCATTGAAGGGAATTGGTAAAGATGCATTTTACTGGACAGAGATTGGCGGCTGCATTTCAAAAGAGTGGCAGGCAAAAAAAGATACATTTTATACTTCTTTCACGGAATACGAGAAAAAGCAGAAAGAAGAGCAGGCAAAGCGAAGGAATGCGAAAGTGATTGATTGTACCGGTGAGGCGTTTGATGCGGTAAGTGGCGCATATTTGTATGATTCGTTGATGCAGAATCAGTTTATTACCTTAACTATGAAAGAGTCCGGCATCTTTTATTACTATGCAAGTGAAAATGTTAAGCTTTATGATGCAGACAAAAAAGAAGTAAACAACTGTAAACTGGTGAAAAAGGGAGATGTTCTTTATCTGAAAACACCGAAAAAAATAACCGGTACCTTTAAGATTCATAATGCATTTGTCTGTCCGGAATTGACGGCATTAAAACTTGGTGAAGATATCAATGAAAATTATTTCATGGCAAATGGAGCAGCACAGTATCTGCCGTTTACAAAGAAAACAAATGGCGGCTTAGTTGTTCGAATTGTTGATTTGAATCTTGTTACCGCGCCGAACATGAAAATTGAAGTTCAAAAGAAAAATGGTTCCAAATGGACTTCGGTTTCCAAACAGATTTTGGTGAAGAAGGGTAAGAAGTTTGATTCGTATACGCACATGAATGGTACGACGGCAAAGGATATCCAGTTTGCTCTAAAGAAAGGTGAGTACCGATTAAAGATTACAGCAAAAGCCGGATGTGTGAGCCAGATTGCGGCATATGAATCGGACTATCAGCATTTGGCAAAGGATTCATATGGAAAGACGAAAAAGAAAGCGGTAAATCTTTATAAGACCGATTTTGATCTTGAGTTAAATGATATGTATTACCGTTTTGGATATTATTTCAATGAGGACAAGACAAATACAAGATGGTATCGTTTTGTAAAGACGAATAAAAAACAGGGCGCACTTACGATTTATAATAACATGCTTTCGTCCGGTGGTTTCACGGCATCGATTTACAAGAAAGGAACGAAAAAGGCAGTGAAAACATACCGCTTTGATAGTAAGCATATGAAAGATACCAGCTCAGATACAAAGATTGTGAAATATAAACTGAAAACAAAAGGAACGTATTATATTAAGATTTCGCGTAACAGTAAGAAAGTGACCGGCCAGTATGGTGTTTGCTTTAATTATGTAAAATAGTTGGATAAAAAAGAACCACTCTGCAAATTACAGGGTGGTTCTTTTGACTAAGTCTTATTTTTCGCCATTCCGGTATTCAACCGGTGTCATATCATAAAGTTTTTTAAATGTCCGGCTAAAGTGTTCCACACTTGGATAGCCGACTGCTGCAGCGATATTTTCTACAGTCATATTTCCATTTTTCAAAAGCGTTCTTGCTTTCTTCATCCGGATATTTGTGACCTGCTCGCCAAATGTCTTGCCGGATTTTTCGTGGATGAATTTACTTAAATACGGCACGCTCAAATGGAATTGTTCTGCCATATCTTCAAGTGTTACAGTCTGGTAATTTGCCTGCATGAAATTAATCATGCTAACCAGCCGCTCATCTCTCAAATTATCGTTTTTTTTTTATGTCCGGCAGTTTGTTTACGCAGACACACAATGCGTGAATCGAAGCCGAAATAATATCTTCGTCAATGCCGACGCCCCAGAATACATCGCCCTGGTAGGTGATGCTGACATAGGCAATTGCCTTGGAAGAGGAGCCCTGAGTCAAAGCATGCTCTTCGTAGGTGGACAACTGGTAGCTGATGCCAAAGAACTGTTTGATGGTGTTGCTTACGGCGTCTAAGCGTCCGTTTCCGTTTGCATCCACAATCGTGGCTTTGTCACCGCAGGTAATGGTTGCTTCCGCCATGATGCCATCCACCTGTTTGAAGTGGCATTCGGAAATCTGGAAGTAAGGTGTCGGGTTAATGTAATTGTCTTCGAAAATCTCATAAACCCACTGTGGAGACAATTCTTTATGCTCTTCATCGGAAACGTGTTTCATCAGATAGCCAACTTCTTCTCTCATCGCATCCGGCATGGAAATACCGAAGTTCTGTTTCAGAATATAGTTGACACCGCCTTTTCCGGACTGGCTGTTGATTCGGATTACGTCGCCGTCATAGGTACGTCCGACATCTTTAGGGTCAACCGGCAGATAAGGAACACTCCAAATTTTTAAGTTTTTGTCTTCGCGCCACTGCATACCTTTGGCAATTGCGTCCTGATGGGAACCGGAGAATGCGGTAAATACCAAATCACCGGCATATGGCTGACGCTCATAAACATGCATTCTTGTAAATTTTTCATAATTCGCACGAATTTTTGGCATGTTGGAGAAATCCAGTTTCGGGTCAACGCCATGTGTAAACATATTCATTGCTAAAGTAACAATGTCTACGTTACCGGTACGCTCACCGTTTCCAAACAGAGTACCTTCAATGCGTTCGGCTCCTGCTAAAATACCAAGTTCTGCGGTTGCTACGCCACAGCCACGGTCGTTGTGTGGATGCAGACACAGAGTAACGGCATCGCGGTATTTCAAATGTTTATTAATGTATTCCACCTGAGTGGCAAATACATGAGGCATTGCATTTTCAACCGTAGCAGGAATGTTAATGATTGCTTTGTTTTCTTTCTTTGGCTGCCATACATCCAAAACAGCATTGCACACATCAACGGCATAGTCCACTTCCGTTCCCGGAAAACTTTCCGGACTGTACTGGAAGGAGAAGTTTCCTTCAGTTTCGTCTGCTAATTTTTTCAAAAGAACCGCACCGTCAACGGCAATCTGTTTAATCTGTTCTTTGGATTTTTTAAATACCTGCTCACGCTGTGCAACCGATGTGGAGTTGTACAGATGAATAACTGCGTGAGGTGCACCTTTTACTGCCTCAAATGTTTTTTTGATAATGTGCTCTCTTGCCTGAGTCAGAACTTGAACGGTAACATCATCAGGAATCATATTTTTCTCAATCAAAGCACGCATAAATTCGTATTCGGTTTCCGATGCAGCAGGGAAACCAACTTCGATTTCCTTAAATCCGATATCTACTAACATCTGGAAAAACTGTAATTTTTCGTCCAAACTCATTGGTTCAATCAGCGCCTGGTTACCATCGCGCAAATCGACGGAACACCAAATCGGCGGCTCTGTGATGGAATCTTTTTTTACCCAGTCATAGGTACATTCCGGTGGCATAAAATAGGCTTTTTCATACTTGTCAAAATTTTTCATTTTCAAATCCTCCATTTCTTTTCCTATTAAAATACTGTTTTGCTGCAGGGGATTGGATGATTTGTGGTATAAATAAAAAAACTTCCGTGCCCCACAACCAATGTGGTTGTAGAGACGAAAGAGATAATCCTTCGCGGTACCACTCTACTTCATGTCCGATGGACATGCCCTCATCAGCACTAACATGCCTTTCCCTCATAACGGTGGGTGACCGGTACATTCTACTAAAGGTTCAAATGTACAGCTCGGAGGCGAGTTCACAACCATTCTTCTACTGCCTTTCACCGGCCGGCAGCTCTCTGAAAGAATGAAAGGAAGTTACTATTCCTCGTCATTGCCTTTTGCTATATGATATGTTATCATACTTTTAGTAAAAAGGAAATGATTAAATTTAATCATTTGTATTGATTATTTTTAACTTATGATAATAGCGTGCCAAAAGCCCGTTTTTATCATTCCTAAAACCGGTGGTGGAGCTTCAATCATAAAGATATAAAAAAATAAAAAAAGTGCTTGACTTTTTGTGACGGCTGCGCTATTATAATACTTGCGTTGTACGT
>CALELW010000276.1 GCA_937902905.1 uncultured Clostridium sp.
TTAAAAAGCAAAATGCCACGTACCCTTAAGATACGTGGCATCTTTTAAATTCTACCTAACACAAACAAAATACGAAGTGCTACTTCCCCTGCTAATCTGGTTCTTAATCTGCGTGGATAAAAAACTTTCTGGAACCAGGTCAGTGGATTATTTTTCTTACAGAAAATATGCAGCGTCTTTTTCTCTTTGTCGGTCAGACGATTCTCAAAGAGCTTGTAAAAATACTGCAGTGCAATCTTATCATTCTTTGCATCCGGTCCACACAGCTCCGATTTGATAAAGTTTGAAAGCAGATTGCCATTTCCGGCATCTCCCGCTGTCACTGCCTCCTCATGTCTGATGTGGCTTGCTGAACTTCTGGAATCATAAATCACTTTTCCAAAGCAGGCTGCGCCCCGAACCAGCCAGCGGTCATGAAGTTCCGGACCCGGCGTCACATTTAAGATAAGCTCCTGACGTGCTTTTTCATTTACAACCATCGTAAAACCGGAACCCGGTGTATAATACATGACATCTTTTAATTCCAGATGCTCTTTCTGCTGCGCCGATTTACGAATCACCTCACCATCCGCTGTGCTATAGTCACAGGCTGTATAGTAAAGCAGAATCTTATCTTTTTCTTCCTTCTCTAACGCTTCCACTGCCCACTCCACTTTCTGCGGATACCAGATATCATCCTGGTCACACATCGAGTAATAGTCTGCCGGTTCGCATTTGCGGAAAATCTCGTAAAAACTCTTCGGACATCTCAGATTCACACCGCCATTGTCTAAAAGAACAATTTTTTTCTTACTGGTATTCTGTCTGATGTATTCCTCTACTACAGATACGGTATCATCCTTCGAACCGTCATCCCGAATATAAATCGTTATATTTTCATATGTCTGCTGAATCAGACTATCTAACTGCTGTCGAATGAATTTCTCTCCATTATAGGTCGCCAGCAAAATATTTACCTTTGGCTGCTGCATCTTTCATCCCTACATCTTTCTTACTTTTTTCGCAATCAATGCCACCTGGATTGCAATCTGAATGACCAATGTTCCAATCAGGGCATAAACGACGCCCATCATCGACTGTGTTTTTACAACGGTAAGTGCTAAAATCCAGGCCGAAACCACACCGGCAACTCCGATGATATACTGTGTCCGAATCTCACGGAGCAGGGTACACAGGCTGAACAGGCTGGCATTTACCGCAATCAAAATGGAAACAATGATAACCGGAACAAACAGGTACACATAAGGCTCAATGCTCTCTTTGAATAAAAGTACAAGTCCCCAGCGTCCGAGCAGTTTTGCTCCAATCAGGCAGAGCACGGAAAGTCCTAGTACAAGGCCTCCAAACTTTTTCAAAATTCCAAGGAATTTATCCTTATTGCCCTGATTGTATTCCAATGTCAAAATCGGAACCAGCGGTGCAAAAATTGTTGTTGCCGCAAGTTGAACTACAACTGTCGGTGATGCAACAGAGTTATAATATCCCATCACCTCTGAGCCAAAATACTGCTCCAAATAAATCTTTGGCAGATTGATAGACAAATTGTTTAAGAATGCAACAATCGCCAATGGCAGACAGGTAATCAAAAGCATCTTAATCTCCTGCCATCCCGTCTTCTCCTCTGCCGTCTCCCATCTTTTTACAATTCTGCGGTCATACAGCAAGATGACTGCAAACGAAAAGGCTGCGATTGCAACTACACTAAACAAAAGACTTCCTGTGATAAGAAATCCTGCCACAAACAGGATGATGGTTCCGATTCCACGGATTGTCATGGAGATTCCGGCATAATCCATTCTCTCCCATTTCTGCTCAATCCCGTAGTAGACATCTGCAAATCCTTCTGCCACTTTAAAGAGCATAAAGATTAAGATGACCGCCGCCTTTTGCAGGGAATAACCACCTGCAAGCACCATCACCAGACAAACAAGATACGAGAGCAAGTTCGTATACATTCTCGATTGAATATAAGTCTTGTTGGAATACTGCCCGTCTATATCGGACACCTGATAACTTCTGATATTGAACAATCCGACAATCGCCGGTGATGCCGTCACGGTCATCGCAAGCGATAAAATTCCGGCATCCTCATATCCTGAAATTCTTACAATTACAACGGACATGAGCCATTGACATACATAGTATATCAATGACCCCACCGTATTAAAAATCATATTCTGTTGTACTGACTTTTTATTTTTCTCCTGCACGATAACGTTCCTACAACCTTCCAATCAAAATCACAAATCTGAGAAATACCTCATCAATAAAGCGCTGTCTTAAGTATTTTGGATAAAA
>CALELW010000277.1 GCA_937902905.1 uncultured Clostridium sp.
ATCAGGCTAACCGTCTATCGGTAGCACTTTTTCTATCACTATATTAACATCAAACTATGTTTATGTCAAACATCTGTATTCATTTGTTTGTGTCAAGTGTTCGTTGGCACTTTTTCCCGGTAACTGACAGCGAACGCATCTTGAGATACAATAACCTTATAATCCATATTTATCCCTCAACTCATTTGAAACCTCTTTTGCGTCAACAGTCATACCTGCTTCAACGTGTTCCCTTGTCTTACCAAGTTCTCGAATAATCTCATCTTCCTTTTTTGGCAGAAAAAAGTTGTTTCTATTTACAAAAAAACTCTTAGTCACTTCATATATTGTATTGATTTCTTCTTCTGATAATTTCTCTAACATTGAAACCGTTGCTTCTAATGTACTCATATACTTCACACTCCGTTATCAATTCTATACTCATTACAATATCTATTTTCTAAAACATTATACATTCCACGTTTTCCTAACAATATAAATACCTCATCTCACTATGAAGATTTTGTATAATATTTTTTTCATCATAACAAAAAAAATCAGATTGTGTCACTATGTTCATTATCATCTGAGCGTGTCAATCATTTCAAACTCAGTTTTTCATTATATTTGAAAATATGCAACGCTTACTTTCTTACAAAAAACAATTTGTATTGCATCTATCAAATTATATAACTACAAATTTTGATTTGTTCTTAAATATCCCCTGCTTTTTGCTGTAAAATGTTTAATTTTTGATGTAACTTTTGAAACATCAATTTTGATTTGTCGACTTCTGCGACGAAGGCAGCAAACTGATTTTGGAGTTCGATGGGTGGTGTTCGCATATTAATTGCTTTTGCTGCTTTAATAGTAAAATGTGCAACCGTAGTCACTCCTAATGTTTTCGCTATTTGTCTCTTTATATAAGATGTTTTCATCAACTCAACAAAGTATATTGGATTCATTTCTTTTTTACATCTAAACCTCAAAATATCTGCATCCTTAAAATAGTATCTTTCCCCAACTCCAACAATATAACATTTTCCCAATGTGCTTGTTGCAGAAACAAGAATGTCTCCCTCTTTGGGCACCCCATCTGAATCTCTAAGCGTGGAATAAAGCTGTTCTGATACAAAAAACTCATTATTCATTTGTTTAGTTGTAGCCAGTTGAACCATATCTCGAACCCTTAAAAAAGGAATTCCCTCTGTTTTCCATTCTGATTTAAGAATTCTCTTACTTGAAGCAATCTCAAAACACTCGCCAAAATTATATGTATCCCAGTTCATAAAATTTGTTTCCATATCCCCAAACAATTCGACAAATCGGGCTTTGATAAGTTCATCAAACAAACTTATCTCTTGTTCCTGTAATTTTTTTATTGTTATAATACTATTTAATTGCTGAACAATATGTAACTGTTCTTCCATTTTTCTTAGTGGAATTTGCATCTTACGCATAGCCGCTTGAGTTAATTTTTTTCTAGTCGCTCCATTTACCATCCCACTAACATTGTAAAACATAAGAGAATAACATAAATAATCCACATTCATATTTTTATTTGGCTTTAAAACATGAGCATGATTATTTACCCAACACTTTCCAGAAACTCTATATGCAATAGGTTTATCTTTAGAGCCAAAATTGCCACCATCTTCTGCCAAAAGTACCAATTCATCATCAAACAAATATTCTGAAACATAGTCCTGAACACCATTTGCACCATAATAAGGATATTCTCCCTCTTCTCTTTTAGATGCTGTAATTGGTACTCTCATAGAATCAAGTATTTCACAACAATCTTCTAAACTCACCATATTCATCTCTTGTCCCTGCAAACCTCAATTTGTCTCTTGCAGCTAAAGAAACTTCTCATTATTAATCTAAAAACAAACGTGACCGCCAAACATACAGATATTTGTGCGGTCACTGCTTATTAAATACATCAGGCACACTGCCTCATTTCCCATTTAGCCCATATATTTCTGATGTGATGTCTTCACATTGCTTTGATTTACCATCGCATATTGCATCGTTGTATCAATTTGCGAGTGTCCCAAAATTTTCTGCACCTGTTCAATTGGCATTCCTTTGTCAATTGCTCTCGTTGCCATAGTTCGCCTAAATTTATGTGGGTGAATTCTTTCCAAATCAAGCCGGCGTCCGAGTTTGCGAAGTCGGATTTCTACACCACTTATTTTCAGTCTGTCATGCGGCGCATCAAGCGTCACAAATAATGCCTCATTTTGGTCGGTTCGCCTCTCTATGTATTCCTTCAAATGAACTTTTGCCTTTGCATCAAAATAAACTTTTCGCTCTTTGTCACCTTTTCCGTACACAACACATTCCCGCCCTTCCAAATCAATGTCATCAATATTTAAATTAACAAGCTCGCCCACTCGAATCCCTGTTGAATACAGTAAATCAATAATTGCCAAATCACGGATTTCCTCACAATTGTCTCTTAACTTTTCGATCCCCTCGTCTGTAATTACATTTTTGACAACTGTTTTTGTTTTAATTTTGTGAATTCTTCGCATCGGACTTTTTAAGACATAATCCTCTTCCTCCAGCCACGAAAAAAAGCTAGATATATTTCTACGGATATTATCAATTGTTACATTAGAGCAGCCATTTAACCGCTGATAATCTGCCAGATACGCTCTTATTTCTTCTGTTGTTATTTTACGCACTTCTGTTTCAATACAGGACAGCATGTGTTCCACCGTCACGCGGTAGTATTGAATTGTCCGCTCCGAACACCCCTCAATCTTTTTTGCATCTAAAAACATCTGCAAAAATTCCTGGTTATCAATTTTCTTAGTGTCCGCTTGATTTTCCGCAAATGTGTTGACCATTACTTCTTGTAATTTTTTCATCTGCGGAATAGATAGATACTCCGACATCTCATTTAAAATTGTAACTACTTTCTCTTCCATATTGGTACCTCCTTATTTTGGTACCCACATCCATCCCCTGCACTTACAATTTATATTTTAGATTCTATCTTTTCGTTCTTATATTATGTGCAATATAAGCATGAAGGTCAAGTATATAACAAAACAAATGTGCTAATATTACAAATAATATCAACACATTTGTTTAAGTCTAAAATATAATATTTAATTTTATCATATTTATCCAAAATATTCCTGCATTAATGAGTCGAACAATGTTTGCGTTTCATCCAATGCCTTCTGCACGGCAACTTTTGATTTGTCGACCTGATGGACAAAATCAATGAACTCCCTTTGCAATTCAATAGGTGGTATTACTTGCTTATAAGCTTTCATTATTGCCGTGTTTAAATTAGGTTGCGTTCCCGCAGGCGCAATTCTTCTAAAATGCTCTGTCATTTGATTTAATGTTTGCAACAAAAAAACTTTATCAATTTTTTCATCAATATCTTCCATCGCAAGCCAACCATCATGAATACAACCATCAATACCCATTAAAGGTAATAATTCTCGCAAACCCCAATGAAACCCCACAATTCGCAAATATCAAGCTCCCCGCCTTTACAAGTCTACTCTTTTTTACACCTTCTTTAATAATATGTTCCTTAGTCGAGTTTAAATAAATATTGTCCCTATCTGTCGCATCACCAATCTTTATCCAAGGAACATCTCCTCCTAAAAATTGCTCAATAGGTCTTGGTGAGCCTCCTCTGACAATAGTACAAAGTTCTCCTAAAGGCTTGCAATCCCAATTTTTATTATTAGTAATTATATCCCCAAACAATTCGACAAATCGGGCTTTGATAAGGTCGTCTAACCTCTTTATTTCGTGCTGACGAGTTTCTATCAAATCAGATACTTTATCCAATATTTTAACAACATTCTCTTGTCTCCTATAATCTGGATACTCAATTTGTACTTCCTTTAACCACTTAAAATGACGATTATAACCAGTATTTGGAATCCGTGCATTTTTTAAAGCATAATATAAATATTTATAATTTGCGTTCTTAAATTTGCTACGCAATACCTTTACTCCATCTGCTCCCAAGAAAAAAGGCTTATCAACATATTTAATCACTCGTGTGTGATCTCCAAATATAATGACGGGAACTTCTTCAAATACCCCCTCCTCTATATCTGTATATCCAGCTACTTGTTCTTGACCTTGATCAATAATCAAATGCGCACCCATTTCACAATACTCACTCGTCTTGATTTTTGTACCATATTTAGTTTTATCTTCAAATACCTCATTAAAAGACTTCATCTTCCTCATGCCTCTACAGGCTACAAACAATATTCTTTACCGTTTTATCAAATTGTATTGCAAATAGAACATATGTTTGTTATAATGTAATTGGTGCTACCTTTACGGTAGGCGGTTAGTCCTTTTGCAGAGGACTGTGACCTCTGATTACATAGAAATCTTTTTACAGAAATCTACCAAAGGAGGATTTTATTATGCTTACAACGGAACTTTTTATAGCCATCATCAGCTTATGTATCACTTGCTTTGCCCTTGGTTATACCGTTGGTTGTAAAAGCAATGATAAAGCACAAAAATAACCGCCCAGTCCAGTAAACTTTGGCGGTTATTTTTACAAAACCAAATTGATATTGGGCTAACCATCTATCGGTAGCACCTCTATGATTATATTAGCATCTAACCGCTTTTATGTCAAACATGTATTCTGTTTTTTAACTTTTTTGATAACCACTCGTAGCACTGCAAACCTCAATTTGTGAGGTCCTTTCTTTCTTATTTTGCGAGCATTTCACGCAATTCTTTCGTTTCTTTCGCAATCTGCTCATTCAACTGTTCAATCTCAGCAAGAATCTCCTCTGTAGGCGGATATTCCACTGGGATATACTCAATTTTCTTATATTTATTAATCGATAAATCATAATCATTGTCGGCAATTTCCTGCTTGTCCACCAAGAAGCTCTGCTCCGTTCTTTCGCGAGTTTCCTCATTTTCTTTATGATGGAACCGCTCAATAATATCCGGAATATCATTTTCCTCAATTGGCTGACGCTTATCATCCAATGAATGACCATCTGCTTTCATATCGTAAAACCAAACTTTTTCGGTACCCCCGGCATTTGTTTTCGTAAAAATCAAAATAGCGGTAGACACCCCTGCATACGGCTTAAATACACCGGATGGCATGGAAATAACACCTTCCAAGTATTGATTTTCCACCAATTCTTTACGCAGATTTTTATGAGCCTTTGAAGAACCAAACAAAACACCATCTGGCACAATGCAGGCACATCTGCCACCTACCCGAAGCAGGCGAATAAATAGTGCAACAAACAACAATTCAGTCTTCGTTGTACTGGTAATTGCAGACAGTGATTCACTAATATTTTCCTTGTTTAATGTTCCCTTAAAAGGTGGGTTGGCAAGAATCAAATCGTAGGTATCTTTCACCATGTAATCTTTTGACACGCTATCCTGCTTATTCAACTGTGGATTCGTAACCGAATGAAGCATCAGATTCATACAGGACAAACGGCACATAGTCTCATCCGTATCAAATCCCGTAAATGTTTCCGTTGCGTATTTCTTCCATTGCTCCTCGGTCATTTTATTTCCATAGTGAGTTCGTATGTATTCTGCCGAAGAAATCAAAAAACCTGCCGTACCACACGCCGGGTCACAAATTTTCATATCCGGTGTTGGCTGCATAAGATTTACCATCATGTCACGAATATGTTTTGGTGTTCGAAATGCGCCAAGCCGCCCAGCAGAATTTAATTTACCAAGCATATGCTCGTATAAATCTCCCTGCATATCTAAACCTTTAATGTCATTTTCAAAAAGGTCGTCCAGTCCAATAATAACTTTTTGTAATGCCAGTGGTTCATTGATTTTAAATGTTGCATGTTTCAAATATCTTGAAAATGCAGAATTTTCATCCTGATTCAAATTGATTAAAAAAATAAAGACATGTTCAACAAAATGCTTGTGGAGTTCTCTAGCTTCCATTCCTTTAAAATTTCTCCATCGCAAAGCCTGTTCTTCTTTAGAATCTCCAAAAATATGTTTCTGTGGTTCCCCTGAAAGCAATTCGGCAGTTTCAATATCTGCCTCGCGCTCATCAAGTTGTTTTGCAAACATAAGGTATGTTAACTGCTCAATGACTTCGGTCGGCTGTGATACTCCTCCCGCAATGACATCAAGCCATATTTGCTCAATTTTATTTTTTACTACTGCTGGTAACATATTTTCCTCCTCACGTGTTCTTTCGCTTTACTCGATTTTTATACTACTATATTAACGATTTTTAACAGTAACGTCAATTATTACTTCATTTTCGTCGCAAGAGTATTAACTTGCTTTGCTCTTGGTTATACCGTTGGTTCTAAGAGCAATGATAAAACACAAAAATAACCGCCCAGTCTGAGGAACTTGCAGTTATTTTTCACGAAATAATATCAGGCTAACCGTCTATCGGTAGCACTTTTTCTATCACTACATTAGCATTAAATTATATTTATGTCAAACATTCCTGCAAGACAGTTTTCCCTTGCAAAAAGCTATATCAATCTCTACATAATTCACTTTTTAATAAAGGATGCCTTCTCTTTTTCTGATAAATCAACAACTTTGACACCTTTTTCTTTAGCATAGCGCATCAGCCCACGTAAATCCAATTTAATATTAGGACATTGGCTAAATAAGATGGGGTCCTGCATGTTTGAAAGGCTATTTTTATAGTTCTTCATCTGTCCATTCATAGTCATATACCTCCATAATTTTAGCTGCATTGTCTTCGTCAATTGCAAATTGATATGGGTGAAGTATTCCGATTACTTCTCCTCCAAATACCTTTGTATAGTGCCTTATTAGCTGCAAATCCATGCATATAGCCGTCAAATCCGTTGTCAATGGATTTTTTTGCCGCAATAGCAAAAAGGTGACCGCCAACGCCAAAGTATTTAATGTCGTCTGTGATTAATTTATTATTCTCAGGGCTTGTACACATCCATGCAATATACATTGCCTGCATATCCGAATCTGCATGAAGGGCAACCAAGCCTTGAATATCAACAGAACCTTCTACAACAAGTGCGTATATTTCATTTTCGTCAACTAAATCTGCCCAGTTTGTGTACCAACCATTCTTTTTATTATATTTTCTGAGAAAGGATTTTCTTTTGATGCGAATCACTTCTGTTTGTACCAATTCACCAGTTTTGGCATCTTTTAAACAAGGTGTAAACTCGTCAATAATGACGTTAATCATATGATCACCTCACAATAAACATATCTAATTCTTATCTGTATTATACCCCTAAAAATAGCAAAAGTCTACTCATCGTTACCATTTACAAGACAATTCTCCACCCAAAACAACGCTTTTCCCCAGTTTTCCACCTTATGGTTGCTTTGCTTACAACTATTTTTCTATTTCATGCAACTCTTTCTTAAAAATCTAGAAAAAAGCGTTGTTTTAAGCAAGTTGCCAGCCCTTCTTCCGGCGAGCATACCTTGTAATGACCGCTAGAAACCTTCCTAAGCCGTGCAGCGCCTATCCCTTCGCGATAGGCGCTCACGGGCTGCGCCACCTATCGGTGACTTAAGCCGCATAAGGGATATCGCAAAGCGATATCCCTTATCACGGGCTGCGCCCTGTGCTAGATGAAACAATCCTTCTTAAGCCGTGTAGCGCCTATCTCTTCGCGATAGGCGCTCACGGGCTGCGCCCACCCTATTGGTGACTTAAGCCGCATAAGGGATATCGCAAAGCGATATCCCTTATCACGGGCTGCGCCCTATAAAATCAAAAACCAGTGCTCCCACCCATTTTTGTGCGAGCACAAATGGGTGGGAGCACTGGTTTTCAATTTTGCACGGCTTAAGCCTAACGTGCACATTTATACTGTAGGTCTTCCCAGCGGCGGTCTACTTCTGCCTGGAATTGCTCGATTAAATGTTCGTTGCCTTTCTTGAAGAGGTGTTTGAAACGTCCCTGGGCACGAAGGAAGTCTTCGATTGGGAGTTTCTTCTTTGGCTCATAGGAAAGAATCCATTTGCCATGGTCTACCTCAAAGAGCGGCCAGTAGCAGGTTTCTACAGCAAGTTTACAGATGTTCATGATATCTGCTGTGTCGTAACGCCAGCCACGTGGGCATGGTGTCATTACATTCAGAAAACTTGCGCCTTCTGTGTAGATGGCTTTTTCGGATTTTCGATGCAAATCTTTAAAATCCGTTGTCATTGTTGTCTGTGCAACATAAGCAACGTCGTGGTCTGCAATGATGCTTGCCAAGTCTTTGCGGTTCTGCATTTTACCTACGGACTGCTTGCCAACCGGCGTTGTCGTTGTGTCCGCATACATCGGCGTTGCAGAAGAACGCTGGATACCGGTGTTCATATAGGCACCATTGTCATAGCAGACATAAACCATGTCATGTCCACGCTCCATCGCACCGGACAAGGACTGGAAACCGATGTCGTAAGTTCCGCCGTCTCCACCAAATGTAATAAATTTAAATGTTTCATCTTCCGGCAGTCTGCCGCGTTTTTTCAAGGCACGGTAAGCAGTCTCAACACCACTCAATGTGGCACCTGCATTTTCAAATGCATTATGTATATAACTGTCTTCCCATGCGGTGTATGGATACATAAAAGAAGAAACTTCCAGACATCCTGTCGCATTACCAATGACTGCGTGGTCTCCCTCATGCAAAGCACGAAGTACGGCACGTACAGCGATTGTTGCACCACAGCCGGCACACATACGATGTCCTGGAGCCAATCTCTCTGGTTTTTCCATCATAGTTTTTAAACGATAATCACTCATACTATCCTCCGTTTATCCTCTCAGTCTGATATACTGGTACTGTTCTACTGTCTTGCCATTTTCAATCATATCCTCTAATTCCGCGAATACATCTTTTACATCTTTGATGGTAAAATCGCGTCCGGCCAGACCGTATATATAATTCACTGCTTCAATCATTACCTTATTTTTAAACAAAGCTGCCGGCACTTCACTGCCAAGTGGTCCGCCATTGCCATTGTAGCTCTCACAACGGTCCATAACGGCAACTGCTTTGCAATTTGCCAAGGCTTTTGCAATTTCCTCTGAAGGGAATGGGCGGAATACACGAAGTTTGAGTACACCGACTTTTTTGCCTTCTGCCCGAAGCTCATCCACAGCCTCTTTCGCAGTTCCTGCTGCCGAACCCATAATCAACATAATGTAATCGGCATCTTCTGTTTTATATTCCTCAAAAAGTTCAAAACCACGTCCGGTCAGCTCTTTGTATTTTTTTGCAACTTCCTTGATAACTTCTTTTGAATTTTCAAGAGCCACTTCCTGATTTTTCTTTGCTTCCATTGCATAATTGGAAATGGAATACGGTCCTACCGCAATTGGTTTGCCGGGATTTAACAAAAATTCTTCCGGATGATACTCACCAACAAAATCCTTGACCGCTTCATCTTCCAAAAGCGTAATATTTTCCACGGCGTGGCTTGTAATAAATCCATCCTGGCAAATCATAACCGGAAGATGTACTCTCGTATCTTCGGCAATCGGATATGCCTGAATAAAGTTATCATAAGCTTCCTGATTATTCTCTGCATAAATCTGAATCCAGCCGGTATCTCTTGCGCCCATACCATCGGAGTGGTCGCAGTTAATATTAATCGGACCGGATAATGTACGGTTTACTAACGCCATAACAAGTGGCAGACGGTTCGATGCGGCAAGAAGAAGCTCTTCCCACATAAGTGCGAGTCCCGCAGAAGAAGTAGCCGTCAGACTTCTCGCACCTGCTGCCTCGGCACCAATCGTTGCACTCATGGAAGAATGTTCACTTTCCACCGGGATAAACTCGGTATCCATCTCACCATTTGCAATATAGGTAGAAACCATCTGTGGAATCTCCGTTGAAGGAGTAATTGGAAATGCCGGCATGACATCCGGATTAATCTGGCGGATTGCATACGATACCGCTTCATTTCCTGACATACGTTCTTTAATTGCCATTAGATATTTCCCTCCTTCATCTCAATTGCACCAAATGGGCATACTTTAGCACAAATACCGCAGCCCTTACAATGGTCATAGTCAAATTCGCCACGCTTTCCGTCTTTAACCGGAATACTGCAGTCCGGGCAAACCGGGGTGCAGAGCAGGCATTGTTTACATTTATCTGCAACATAAATCGGTGTATTCGTGCGCCACTCACCGGTATTAAAAAGTTTTGAAGTGCCGCCCGCAAAAACCATCAAGCCTTCTGTCAAATCCTGATGTGGTGTTTTTTCGTTGATTTTTGTAACATCTGTTCTCACGCCATTGCCTCCTTATCTTTCTGAATATCGATGGAAACAACGTCAAAGGCACGCTCCAACGCTTCCATATTACCGTCAATTACTTCCGGTTTCTTTGCAAATTTATGTTCATAAGAAGCTCTCATTTCATGAATAAAAGTCTCTTTTTCCATTACTTCACTGACCGCTACCGTTGCTGCTAACATCGGTGAGTTCGGGAAATTCTTTCCCAGTGTTTCCACGGAAATATGTCTGGCATCAATCGCATAAACACGACCTTTGTAGCCATTGAGTTTTGGAATCATGTCCTCTCTCTTTTTCGGTGTATTAATAATAATCGCACCATTTTCCTTCAAACCGGCTGTCACATCAACCGAATCCAAAAGCGTCTCATCCACAACTACCACATAATCCGGGTGGTAAATATTAGAATGCACGCGAATCACATCGGAACTGATGCGGTTGTACGCCGTAATCGGTGCTCCCATACGCTCCGGACCATATTCCGGAAATCCCTGCACGTTCTGACCCGTTTTGAACGCTACATCCGCAAGCAAAAGTGCTGCCGTCTTGGCACCCTGGCCGCCGCGGCCGTGCCATCTGATTTCGATACCGTTCTTCATCGTTCTCAAATCTCCTTCTATCCTTCATCCATTGGGTGCAAAATTTTCTCAATAACGTTTTGACCCAGCATATCCTATTATATCGTAGGAAAAACAAATGTAAAGCGAAAATGTTTAATTTCTTTCATTTTTGAAGTGAATTATTTTCATTATAAGTTTTTTTCAACTTTCTCGGGGCAAACGGTTGGAACAAGCCCCAATTTATGTTATACTACTGACAGAAACATTAAAGGAGAATGGATTTCATTGATTAAGCGATTTTATGTACCAACTTCCAAACTAAAAGAGGGCATGCAGATTGACCAGGCCATCAAAGACAGGCTGGACCGTACACTCATTGCCCGTGGTTCTATTTTGGATGCTTATTTAATTGAAGGCCTGAAAAAACGAGGCGTACACGGAGTATACATAAAGACAGGTGAGGAAGACCCGGAGGAAAAACCGAAGGAAGAAACACTCGCCCCTTTTGTACGCAATAAAATCGAAAAATACCGCACTGAGGATCCAAGAAAAGTTCATTTATCTGAAAGTGTAAAAAAACGTGTTTCGGAGGGAATTCAGTACCTATATAACAATTCAGACTCACCGGAATTCACAAACACTTCCGCAAAAATCACAAATGACTTGATTCACGCAATCGACCATAACGATGCTTTGGCGGTTGATATCACTGCACTTAAAACAAGTGATGAATATACCTTTAAGCATAGTGTCGATGTCGCTACCATCTCCATGATCATTGCAAGAAACTTAGGCATGTCAAGCAAAGATGTTTACAATATCGGTATCGCCGGACTTTTACATGATATGGGAAAATCAAAAATTCCATCTGAGATTTTAAACAAGCCGGCGCGCTTAACGGACGAAGAATTTGCCATTATGAAACAGCACTCCGAGCTTGGCTATAACATCTTAAAAGAGAAAAAAGAATTTCATGGTGCCATTTCGCTTGCCGTACTGCAGCATCATGAAAAAATGAATGGAACCGGATACCCGTTTGGATACTCTTCCGATAAAATTGTACCTTATGCAAAAATTTTGTCCATTGCGGACGTATACGACGCTTTAGTAACAGAGCGTCCTTACAAAAAATCATTTTCCCAGCGCACCGCCGTGGAAATGATTATGTCAATGACCGCCGAATTAGACATCACAGCCATGCGCAGTTTCATGGAAAGTGTCATTCTCTATCCGGTCGATACAACCGTTTCGCTGAGCAATGGCGAACAGGCCCGCGTTGTCGAAAATAAACCAAATGCCGTCCTTCGTCCCACCGTCGTAGGACTAAAGAGCGGCATTGTTTACAATCTTTCGGAAGACTTAACCTGTGCTTCCATCGTTATTCAATAGACACGATTTTATTTAATCTACCATACGAATACTTTCAATGACCGGCTGGTCTGCTTTTTCAATCGTGCCATTACCGTCAGTCGGAGTGGCATCTTCACAAATCTTATCGACAACATCCATACCCTTTGTGACTTTTCCAAACGCAGCATATTCGCCATCTAAATAGTCGGCATCCTGATGCATAATGAAGAACTGGGAGCTTGCGCTGTCTGGGTCAGAGGAACGTGCCATGGAAATCACACCTCTTTTATGGGAAATGTTATTCTCTACTCCATTGGAAGAAAATTCACCTTTAATCGTCTCATCCGAACCACCGGTTCCGTTTCCTAACGGATCACCGCCCTGAATCATAAATCCGGACATAATGCGGTGGAATGTCAACCCATCATAAAACTTCTTGTTCACTAAATTGATAAAATTTGCCACCGTAATCGGTGCTGTAGCACCGTCCAACTCCACCTCAATCGTGCCGTAATTTTTCACTTTAATTTTGGCGTGATGCTTTCCTTTTGTATCGGTTGTTTTCGATTCCGGCTCCTTTGTTGCCTCGGCTGTCTCCGTAGCTTTTGGTGTCTTTGTCGCTTTTGTCTCACTCGTCGTATCAGATTTTGAACTTCCACACGCACTAAGCCCCATTACAAGAACTGCCAATACAAGCAGAAAACTAAATTTCTTTTTCATGTTACTAAATTCTCCTTTCAAACGTCATTGTCCCCATTATAGCGAATCGCTGCCTTTTATGCAAGTTTGGGAAAGCATTTCACGTTCTTTTGATTTTCCATCTTTCGTGTTGTCTTCTCTATTCACTGACGATATCGCCACATAACCGGTCAGTCACAATTTCCTTGCACCTTTCTCTATGTGCCACGTGAAGTGGGTGGTTCATAAACTTCTTTAACGATTCCTCATCTGTAAATTCTGCATAAAAAACAAGGTCGTAACCACCGGCAAAATTGCGGTTTATCTCTGCATGCAAAAGTCCCTCTATATTTCCATTCATCGTAGCCACTGACTGCTGCATGAAACGAAGTGATTCCTCCTGTGTATGCTCCTCTTTCACTTTATCTGTGTAATTCCAAAATAAAATATGTCTTATCATCGTTCTGCCTCCTTATTTCCTAACTCCCAAAAAGCGACTGCACTCGCCGCCGCTACATTCAGCGAATCAACGCCATGTGCCATCGGTATTTTAATGGTGTAATCGCTTTGTTTTATTGTCTGCGGCATGAGACCTTCTCCTTCGGTTCCTAAAATGATGGCAAGTTTTTCTTCTTCTTTCAGTTTCTCATCCGCAATTGAAACCGTATCCTCACACAGTGCCATTGCCGCCGTTTTATAGCCAAGTTTGTGCAGCCTGCTCACATAGGTTTCATCATCCGGCAGAAAACTCCACGGAACCTGAAATACGGTTCCCATACTTACCCGCACCGCACGACGGTATAAGGGGTCACTGCAATCCGGGGTAAGCAAAACAGCATCCATTGAAAGCGCTGCTGCCGAACGAAAAATCGCACCTACATTGGTTGGATTCACCACATTTTCAAGAATCGCTATCCGATTAGCATTTTTACACACATGTTCAATCGACGGGAGTTCCCTGCGGTACATCGCACAAAGCATCCCTCTCGTGAGTTTAAACCCTGTAATTTTTGTCAACACATCAAACGGTGCTGTAAAAATTGGAATCTCCGGGTATTTTGCGATAAATTTCCGCCCCTGCTTTTCGATGTGCGCCTCTTCCATGAGAAATGATACCGGCTCATACCCCGCTGCCAATGCTCTCTCAATCACAATCGGACTCTCTGCGATAAACATCCCTCTGCCATGTGCCGGGCGGTGTTTTAACTGCGCCTCTTTTTCACGCGCATAAAAATCAAGTGCCTCATCTGAAAAATTCGCAATCTTAATTATGTTTGCCATCGTTTCTATGTGCTCCTTCTTATGCGTAAGTTCGAATCAGCCAGCGTAAACGCTTCTTGGTCTCTGTAATCAACACCATATTACGTGCTAACGGCTGTCCGCTTCCGCCAGCCCATTGTGCCGCTTCCTTGGCTGCTTTCTTTTCTTTTTTCTTTATCCAGCGAATCTGTTTTTTCTTTAACACTTTTTTCTGCTTTGTTGACAACCCTTTGTAAAGCAGTTTGTATACACGATTGAGTTCCTTGTCCCAGATTTTGAATTCTTTGTAAGAATCCTGATTCATTTCAAGCTGCGGACCATCATACTTGAAGTTCTTCTTGCATTTGCGATATATTTTATTGTAGCTTCGAATCAATGTTACCTGTCTTTCGCTCTGCTTTTTCACCGCCGCCGATGCAGGAACTGCCACAGAAACTGCTGCCGTTGTAATTAACATCGTAAATATCATAACATATGTGATTATTTTTTTCATAAGTCAAGCACTCTCCTTTTTCTATTGATATTTCTTCTTTTATCATAAAATGTTATGCGCGTGGCGTCAAGGTCAAGTGTTCGTTGCATGCCAAACGGCAGCCCATTACAGGCTGCCGTTTGCTTTCCTTCTTCGTCTTTCCACAATTACCAAACCAAGCAAAATAACGCCACTTACTGACATTAGTGCAAGCGCCAGTGCCGGATTATTTTGGTCCCCTGTGTCCGGAGATTCACTCGCTCCGGTGTTCGCTGTCGCACCGCTGCTTGTTTTGGTGTTCCCTTCTGTGTTTGCCTTTGTGTTCGTATTTCCCTTTGTTTTTGTGTTTGCCTTCGCAGTTGTATTTCTCGTTGTGTTTTCTGTTGTGTTTGTACTATTTTCCGTTGACTGCTGATTTTGTGTGCCTGTATTTGCCGCAATTTTCGTAGCTTCTTTTGTGATTTCCACAGTTGCCGCGGCATCATTATAATATTTATGGCAGCCTTCACAGCACCAGTATTCAATATTTCCATCGGCATTTTTTGTTGCCTTCTTCGCACCTACATGTTCCAAGACACTATGGCGTTTCGGATTCAGTTCCCCGTATTCTGAACCGCAGAATGTGCAGACCGCCTTCTTAGCACAAGTTGCTGTACCTCCGGTGTGCACACAGACATAGCCACATTTCTCACATTTACCGTCTTTCCACTCATGCTTTTCCGTCGCAACAGCTTCCTTGCCACAACATGGATACTTCGATGTATGCTCTGTCTCTGTTGTAATCCACTGGGCAGTCTCTTTATGAATATCCGGATTGCAGTCTCCATAACTTTTTCCACAAATCGTACAAACTGCTGCCTGCTGACAATCTGCCTCTCCACCGGCATGAACACATTCATAGCCACATTTCTCACATTTACCGTCTTTCCACTCATGCTTTTCTGTCGCAACAACAATTTTACCGCAGCAAGGATATTTTTTCGTATGCTCTGTCTTTGTCGTCACCCACTCCGCAGAGCCTTCATGGTTCTCCAAATTGCGTTCTCCATAGCTTTCTTTACATACATCACAAATTGCTGCTTCTTTACAAGTTGCTTTACCGCCTGCATGCATGTTTACTTCTGTGCCATTAATTTTCACTTTGCCACAAAACATATTCAGTTTTTGGACTTCCTCTACTGTTGCACCTTCCAAATTCAACTCGGCAACACCGTCTTTTTCCACCTGAACATACCCGCCACCGGATAAATCCGCCAAAGATTCCGGCGCCAGTTTCAATATCTGATTAATAATATCATATCCGCCATAATTATCCGGTTCCTTAATCTCACCGGTAGGAATTACTGTAAGAACTGCACCTTTTGCGATATGAAGTTTCTTCAAACCACTTCGATTAATCCAAGTAGACCAGCTCTTATTAAATCCTCTCTTATCCGAATAAATCCATGCAGAAAGCATATCCGGATTAAAAACACTGCCGGTGCTTCCCTCTTTGGCATTTATCGTAAGGTTCGTTCCTCTTGTATCCAAATATTGGTTTGCTAACAATTTTAAAGTCCCATCTACTTTTACGTTGTCATATGTCAGGACGTTTGCCGCAACGACACTATCCTCATCTGTACAGCCAGTCGTATCCAGCGCGCCACTAATCGTAACATTACATCCATATGATGCGAGAAACGCCTGTGAACCATGTGCTTTCAGCGTTGCTCCTTCTTCAATTGTCAAATCTCCACACTTCTTATTCTTATATCCATATTTTCCGGTACAAACTCCCCAGCTTCGATGAATTTCACCCTCGGCCGGATCATCTCCAACCGTTACATCCGCACCTTTTTTGAAAGTCATAGCACCGCCTATATCCAGCTTGTCTTTTACCGTTGAAATTACTTCCGCAACGAAATCCGGTTTAATATGAAGGTCTAACTTACACTTACCAATTTCCAAATCTCCACCACCGGTTGCGATTCCATAATAATCATCGCTTTTCCCATTGGAATATCCAATCAGCGAGCCGCCACCATCAATTTTCAGACTGCCTTTAGCCTCAATTATAGTCCCGGCATCCGTCGTGATGTGATTTTCACCTTTCAAAACAAGACTTGCTCCATCCGGTAATACAATTCCTTTTCCCGAAGCAACATCTAAGTCCAAATCCTGCAAGGTGAGCGTTTTATCCGCCTGCGTCCACTTATACCCGTCACCACTCATATCCTGCGTGACACCCGTGAAATCAAGCGTCGTGTCTAATGTATCCGCAAACACGGTTTTTGGCAGTATGACAAACGCCACCGCCAAAATCAGGAATGCCCATATCCCTTTTTTAAAACAGTTTCTCATCCTACTTCTACAATCCTCCTGTTATGTCTTTAGCCGTAACACAAATTTTACCCAAACTTTTTGCAAATAACAACCACTTTGGCACAAACGGTAAAAATATTACACAAACGGTAAAAATATTCTTTTATGCTTCTTTGTTTTTGTGTCAAAATATGCTACAATAAGGAAAATTTGTAAAACTTTTGGATTATAAGGAGATTAACTTTGAGAATTGCGATTGTTGATGATGATATACAAATGTGTGAACAACTGCGCACTTTGTTAAATGAATTTCTCGGAGATTCTTCAGAAATATTGGATTATCGAAGTGGCGAAGAATTTCTGACCGCTTGGGAGACTGCGGATTTTGACCTTATTATTTTAGATATTTTTATGGATAAACTGACCGGCGTGGATGTTGCCCGTAAAATCAGGGAACGAGACAGCAACGTAAAAATCGTTTTCAGTACAACAAGCAATGAATTTGCCAGTGAAAGTTATGAGGTAAATGCCTGCTATTATCTGCGCAAGCCATTTGGACGTGACAAAATAAAGGTTATGTTAGACCGCCTTAACCTCGCAGAAATTGAGAAGATGCGCACAGTAAAACTCCCCGACGGCACCAGTGCCATCCTGCGCAATATTATTTATGTTGATTTTTCCTCACACCGCGTCACGCTTCACTGCAAATACAACAGCGATACAATTGTGCGGTCTTCTTTTTCCGAAATTGAGTCGCTTTTATGTGCCTATCCGTATTTTTCCAGTCCGACAAAAGGTATGTTGATTAATTTTTACGAAGTTGCTTCGCAGACCAATGATGTTTTTATCATGAGTGATGGGAAAAATATCCCGATTAGCCGACGTAAATCCAAAGAGGTTTTAGATGCCTATTTTACGTTCCGGTTTGAAAGATTACGAAATGGAGGTGGCAAATGATGCTGTCTTTTTATCGATTGGCGGAAGTCGCCATTTATTCCCTGCTGAATTTTCTTCCTTTTCTTGCCTTGGCACTTTACCCGTTCCGGCACAGTCTTCGTTTTTCGATAAAAACAACAAATTATTTGATTGTTTTAGTAACAATTTTGCAGCTTTTTCTCGGTGCATGGGCTGCCTTTGCTCCCGGAAATAACGCCGGAACCATCAGTGCAGTAAGCACAATTCTGTATGCTGCTTTTTATTTTCTTGCCATAAAAAAACACTTTGGCAAAACGTTTTTTACGCTTTTAATGATTTCAAATCTTGCGAACCTCGCTGTAATTTCGTCAAAGGCCCTAGAAAACCTTTTCTTCCCTGACCTCGCTGTGCAAAGTTACCGCTGGTCTTTTTCGCTCATGCTTGCTGTGGTAGAAATAATTCTTGCCACTCCTCTATTTTTCTATATGAAAAAAGTGTACACACCGGCGGTGGAAAAAGAACCTTCCGGCTTTGAATGGCGGTATTTATGGATTATTCCAGCCACTTTTTATGTGATGTGGTATTATGCGTTCTACGGAAATGCTTCCAGAACAAGTCTTGAAATCGCCCTGCGTCCGAAAAATACACTGTTTTTGTTTATTATCAATGTCGGTGCCATTTTCATTTACTATGTCGTAACACGCTTGATTTTGGAGCAGAACAAAACCCTCATGCTAACGGAACGCAACCATGAACTAACTATGCAGACGGTACAATATGCAAATTTGCAGGAGAAAATCACAGAGGCACGCCGAGCCAAACACGATGTCCGTCACCACATCACGCTTATGCAGGAATATCTGAATACGAAAAACTATACCGCTCTCAGTGAGTATCTAAAACAGTACGGGATGAGTCTGCCAGACGATACACCGGTACAGTTCTGTGCAAACCCTGCCGCCAATGCTGTGCTTGTTTATTTTGCTCAACAGACAAAAGAACAGGATATAACTTATCTTGTAAAAACAGAAATTCCGGAAAAAATCAATATTCCGGAAAACGATATTTCCGTCCTCCTCGGCAACCTATTGGAAAACGCTGTAGATGCCTGCAAATCGGAACAAACACCGGACAAAAAAATTATCGTGCGCGCAAATACTGACGGTGGCTCACTCTGCATCACCGTAGATAACACCTTCACCGGAACACTTGCACATACCCCAGATGGAAATCTTGTTTCCACCAAACATAAAGGACTTGGGCTTGGAACTCGCTCCGTGAAAAATATTGCGAATCAGCATGGCGGCATATGCCGGTTTGAAGCGAAGGATGGGATGTTTTACGCTTCTGTGCTGTGCCAGATGGGGGAGTGAGGGGATACCAACTTAAGGCACTTTTATATATCCCACTTTCTTGCTAAATCATTAAGTTCGTCTGTCAATTTCTGATTATTCACCCGTCTGGCTAATGGTAAATAAATTTCTATAGTCTCTCTCGCCTTCTGTGCTTTCTTGCTCTCATCAATATAATCAATCGTCCGCATATTATGAAGTCTTTCTGCGAGTTTAATAAGAATGGCTTCCTCTGTATTTTTGTGTTCAATCTGTCGGACTATTTTTAATACGCCATTCGGCAGCTCATTTGCCAAATTAGTATCATTTCCTTTTTCCTTCACATCACAAAACAATCCTGCCAGAACCGTATCACGCTCAGCACCTAATTCTGCTAACAATATTGCAACATTTATAGGGTGTGTAACGTATTCCTCTCCCGAATATCTTCTTTTCCCATTATACGCCTTGCATGCCGTCAAATAAACATCATGTAATACCTTATCTTCAATTTCAATATCATTTTTTTCTATCGTTTCTTTTAATACCTCAAATAGCTTTTCTTTAGAGATTCCTACCTCTGTTGCTTTCAAGAAAATCGGCTCCATATAACTACCTCCTAGACATTTAAATTGTAAATTCATTGCTCTAAGAAGTGATGGTGTGAAACCAAACTCTCTACGAAATGATTGTGTAAAAGCGCTATGTGACTTCCATCCGTATTTCACAGCTACATCAATGAGACGCATTCCGGAACTAATATCATCGCACGATTTAATCAGTCGCCTCCTGCAAATATAATCCATTACCGTTTGATTTGTATAGGATTTGAAGATACGAATAAAATGACATTCAGAATATCCTGCTGCATCCGCCAACTGCTTTACACTCAAGTCCTCTTCAAGATGTTTTTCAATATACTGTATGATTTGATTCATAACCATCACCTTCCATTTCCACGTGGTAGTTACACTATAAAACAAATTGCTAGCGTTTGCTGTTTCTAAATTGCTGTTTTCATCTAAAATTCTGGCATATTAACAAATACTATTTTTTCTCCATCAGCAATTCCTGCATATATATCATGATTTTTACAGCCAATTTCTAAATAATGTTTTACCACATACTTTGATGTAAATGGCATTTCTAAAGAAGTCAATTCTGACAAGTCAAACCACCTACTGATTCCTTCATTCGAATGAAAATTGACATCAACTTCGTCTTTAAGATCCGCAAAAAAATAATAATTCTGCCTGATTTCTCCGTTGCATCTTCGTAATGCTACATACCGCAGCTCCAGATGAGATAAATCTTTTTCTGCAAGTTCTAATTCTTCATTTAATTCCCGCAACACGCATGCTTTTGCATCATTTGT
>CALELW010000278.1 GCA_937902905.1 uncultured Clostridium sp.
CCAAAATCAGATACGGTGTCATTACATACATTTTTTCACCGGCATAATGTATCATCTGTTTATACATGCTGCCAACAAAAGAGCGCGTATCTAACGCCGGACCGTCACGCAGTACATGGCAGTACATATCCGACTGAATCGATGTTTTTTCTGCCCGGTACCGCTCATAATCAATCTCCTCATTTTTAGAGCAGACTGCCCACAATTCGAGGAAAGTAACTACCATACTCCAGACAACATCACCTTTTAACCGTACTCCTTCATCTTTCCATATACCAAAACGAGCTACTAAATTTGCATATTCATCCGCAATATTAAAACCGCCCGTATACGCCACCTCACCATCAATAACAAGGATTTTCTGGTCACGGAAGTTCATAAACAACTTACTGGTATACTTATGAATCGGATTAAACACTTCTACCTCAAAGCCTTCTGCCCGCAGTTTCTGTGCAAAATCCGTGCTGGTGCGAAGCAGCGCTCCAAAATCGTCATACAGGAATTTAACTTCAACTCCTTCTTCAATTTTGCGCTTCAAAATGGCATGCATCTTATCCCAGATTGCGCCTTCCGCAACAATAAAAAATTCGATGAAAACATATTTTTTTGCCCGCTCCAAATCAGCAAACAAATCTTCAAACGCATTCTCTCCCATATCATAATATTTTGCCTCATTATTTTTTGAAATCGGTGCACCTTCCGCTTCCATATAACGCGACATACGGGATGAAACCGGATGTTTTTTCCGAAATTCATCGGACACTTCCGGATGCCATTCTAAGTGTCTGTCTACACTTTGAATCGTCGATTTTATCCGACGGTTTAATTTGTTTCTTTTTCCTACTTTTCCCCAAAGGGCAAACATAATGTTTCCGGATACCGGAAGTAAAATTGTAATACACAGCCATCCATATTTATAAGACATGCTGCGGCTGTCATTCGTAAGTGCCAAAATGGTAAATACACCAAATAACTCCATTACCAGATAAAATAATGAAGCATACTGGCGCAGTAAAAACGGCAGTACAATCAGAATTGCGAACTGAAACGCAACCAAAACCGCCACAATACAAGCTCTCAAAAAGCCGCTCAAACTGTTTTGAACTCGTCCTTTTAATCCCTGAAGATGTTTCAATGGACGATTTTCTCTCTGTGCCTCCATATCATTCTCCATCCTTTTCCCTCAAAATTCAAATAAATATAGTATATCACATACGGTGGTAATTCGCAAATATTGCAGGATGTTTGTATCACTTTTTTGTTTTCCGTAATTCCGTAGAAAAACTTTGCGTCTCGTGGGCACTCCCGTTTAACAAACGCGTAAGGGTATGGGCATGCAAAATACGCAAGCCTCATACCCACGTGTTTGTACCCACGAGTCACAAAGTTTTTCTACGGAATTACTGGAATCCAAAAAACTGGCAGCGAACATTTGTCACAGCCAAATTATTCCTGTTTCTCTTTACTTATTTTTTTGATAGCTAATAGGAAAAAAGTGCTTACATAAATTCAAAAAGTATGTTATACTGCTACAGGCAATTGAATATGGTTAAATTGGAAACGCACAATCCTCTGGGATGATAACGAACAACACATAAAATTTTAGTTATCAAACAGGAGGATTTTTTATGCCAAAAAACAAATTTCAAGATGTTATATTTACAATTATCATGGCCACAATTATGGTGTATGGAATGGTGGTCTACAACGTAGCATTAAATACCGGAGGCGTATCGGGAGAGACTTTTCTTGCTTCCCTTCATGAATTGCCGATTATGGTGCCAATCGCATTTGTTTTAGAATTTTTTGTCGTTGGGAAGATTGCGAAGATATTGGCGTTTACTGTTATGCGCCCGAATGACAGACCACAGTTTATCACCTACGCAATTTCAATTTGTATTTGCTGCATTATGTGCCCGATTATGAGTCTTGCTGCAACCATTTTATTCAAGGACACAAAAACATTTGGAACATGGATTCAAACATGGGGAATGAATTTTCCAATGGCAATCTGCTACCAGATGTTCTACTGTGGTCCGTTTGTAAGACTGATTTTTAGAACCATTTTTTGCAGGTCAAAGGGGAAATAAGTTTGAGGAGGTTAGCATGTGTTTTCCATCAAATGCTTCACCTCCTCTTTTGCATCGATTTCTTTCTTTCCTCATCAAAGAGCAAACATCTCTTTACAAATCCGTTTGCCGGTTTCTGTCTTAAAAATATTTTGGTATGCATTTACCGCCGCTTCTTTTGACAAATTATCTTCAAAAAGATTTACAAGAAAATCGGCTTCCACAAGAATCTGGTAATCCAAACCGTCAATATTATGATAGGTGTGATGATGTGCAATCAAATACTGCACTCTCTCTGAAACTTGTTTTTCAAATCCTAATTTTTCGAGCAGTCTGGCAGCTATCGCCGGTCCCTCTTTTTCCTGCAATTTACCGCTGCATTCGCCGTACTTTTCTTCACACAAATGAATTCCAATATCGTGCGTAAGTGCTGCTGCCTCCAAAACAAATAATGTTTCTTTGTCTACATTTTCACATTCCGCAATTAACTTGGCATAACTGTGTACCTTGCAGAAATGCTGGATTCTTTTCGCATCTCCTTTGTATAATTCGAGCATGGCTAAGTGTAATTGATTAAGCATTTTGATTCTCCTTGTGTAATATTTATGCAAGTATACGATCCAACTCCAATTCATAATAATACTTAAATGTTGACATCGGATACTTTCTGATGTAACAATCCACATCACTTCTCTTAATTTCATGGACAGAAATATATTCAGCAAATTTTTCCTTTGCTTCTTCATATGAAAAATCGAGATATGCATCTAGATTTTTAAGTAACTCCAACATCTGTAACACATAAACATTTTCCCTTGTAATCGGCACAACCGGTTTCCTCACATAAAATTTTCTATTGCCAATACGAATTTCCCGGTTTGATGAATTTGTGTTATTACTTACAATTTCCACCACTCTGGGCACCTGTGTTGTTATTCCAATCTGATTAGCAAACGAATTTCCACCATAAAATCCGTCTATATTGTCACCTTTTGAAATAAAACGATATCTTGCAACCATATCTGCATTTGGTCCAACCGATGAATGAAGCAAGGTTACCTTAGGAATATAATACACCCCGGTATCGTATTTCATAATTAACCCTTTATCACATAATTTTTTCAATTGCTGATTCAACGCAGATTTCGTTATATCTTCTATCTTTAAATCAGAAAAGAAAATGGGTTCTGCCTCTTTATAATTCTCTATAATATAATCATATAGCATAAACATCCTCCTTTCTTAATGTTTTGGATTACATCTTTCTATTCCGTTCAGACATATTATATTCCTCTTTAAAAAATGTGTCAACAATATTCTTCCACATATTCCTTTGTAATATGTCCACTATTTTCTCACTTTCAAAAACAGCGCATCCATTAATACTCAATGGTAATTATTCGACATTCTTCACAACAGTTTGCTGCCACATTTGTCCTATGATTCGGTTTTAATTTCGTCACCTCCACAAAACCATCTGCTTTTTTCGCATTTTGAAATACTCCAGGTACTTCATTAGCAAAACTAAACGCTCCATCCTTGCTGCAAAACAAATATCCTCTTCTCATTTCTTTTCCACAGTTTGAACACTTCATATTTCATCTCTCCTATCTAAAAATTTCTATCAATTCTTACATTTCACTCACAGCATTTTTATATGAAAGTAAGACATGACTTGGTGCGAATAAAACCGCAGCTATCAACAACAAAACCGACCTGCTCATAATTCCACTAAACAGGAAAAGAATTGCCGGAAGAATTGACAAGGCCAAGGCACGAAAGATACTGTTTTTTCGAAAACATATAATCCAAATCAAGCAATACAATATTACCAATATTGTGTCCACAATAAGATATAATGCAAAACCTTCATCAGACCAAAATCCAAAGTATGTTCCCGGAATCCAAAAAATCATAAATCCGAAACATCCAAAGCGTCCGATTTGCTCAATTTCTTCCACCAGTTTGTTGTCCCAATTATTCTCAAATCCGTCTTTACACTTAAAAGCAAAAACAATATTTGGAATCATTATTACTGTAACAAAAACAAGTCCAAATACATTAATCCAATTCATCGTAAATTCCTCCCAAAATACCGTAGTACTTTTCTTTTATAATCCATATAATCTTTTCCAAAAGTTTGAAGAAGGAAAAACTCCTCCACTTTGACAATCTGCAGATGAAACATTACCATGGCAGCTACTGACAGAACCAATAACCCCCAGTGAAAAAACATCAAAAGAATTCCTATGTAAACCAAATCGAATCCTAGAAAAGCAGGATTACGGCTAATCTGATAAATACCATTGGTAATAAGCTCTGTCTTGTCCGTTTCGGAGACACCGGCACGCCAACTGTCCTTCATCGTCACAACGGAAGTTACAAATACAACATCCCCCACTGCTGCAATAAGAGCACCTTTGATTCGCGCACTAAAGGGCAGCATGGTCTGATTAAATACAATACATATAACTTCTACCAAAGGAACTAATATTGTCGTAATTTTCATAAGTGTTTCAATCACTTTGGCAGTCCCTGTTTTGCCTTTTCCAATTTGATCCGTCTGGATACCCTGCCGCTTTTGCAGCAACATTTTTCCAAAATAACACCCATAAAACACTAGCAAAAGAATTATCGCCGTCACTTGAAATAGCATTTTTTCACTCCTTCCAACCTTTGTTCGCTAACATTATATAACTGTTTTATTATCTTTGATAGGTTTTGTTTTCATTAAAATGTGTTTATTTTATAGACATGGGAAAATTACGATAATAACTTTTGTATCTCCTGCGTAATATACTTTAATTTATCTCGCTCGTTGACCTAAAATTTATTTTTTTCTATTCCAGTCAACCCATTCAGCCTAAATAGTTGCCTGTATTTCTGTTTTTTTCTTTTTAAGTCATCCTTTTTATCATTTTTCGTTGACCGGAATCTATCTTTTTTATATTACAGTCACCCACTTAACTTAAAAAGGTTGACTGAATATGCAAAATCTCCATTTCCAGTCAACCCATTCACTAAAATCGGATGACCTATTTATATGTTTTCAATATTACGGTCAACTGCAACTACCATACCGCCCACCACCAGTTCCATCACTCTAAAATACATCTGATTTCAATGTCTCTGCCACATTATCTTTCTGAATCTTTCTCATTGCGTAGAGCATCGTGCAAAATACAACAAAGAACACACTAAACACGGCAATCACAACGCTGTACCACGGAATGTAAAAATCGAGAATCATCTGATTTCTAAGTGATAGATAAATCAGGTACGTTACTCCTACGGAAGCAATCAGTCCAAAGAATAATCCTTTGCATCCATACAAAATACATTCCAGATTCATCATTTTATAAAATCCATGCCTAGTCATTCCAACGGAGCGAAGCACAGCAAATTCACGACGCCGCAGCAAAATATTCGTCGAGATGGTGTTAAACACATTCGCAATCGAAATCAACGAAATCAAAATAATAAATCCATAAGAAAAGATTTTGATGACTAACATCATTGCTCTGACATCCTGTATTTCTCTTGCGTAATTATACAAATTTCCCGTGGAGCGGTCATTTTTTTCAAGCACCTCACACATCTTCTCTGATGTCTCTGTCGGATTATCTGAATTGTAAAGCATTACCATTAATTTTTCAATCCCTGTCGGACAAATTTTTGCCATCGCACGTTCCGGCATAAAAAGAACCAGTCCATATCCAAGCTCATTCTCCATACCAAACGGTGCTTTATCTAAGGTTTTTCCAATCGTAATTTTTCTTGTGTTGTAAAATTCTTTATAAGGAACAAAGCGTTCGGAATTAGGCTCTGCCTCTTCGTTCAAATACTTCTCCATCCGACACTCAAGTTCGCCATTTTTTCCTACTCTGCGCTCATACACATCTTCATAATGCTTTGGCAGTTTTTTCGGGAAACAGACTTCCACTTCATCCGGTATTTTATCAAACAATGGATACCGGTACATTTTGCCATCTCTCGTCTGATTCGACATCGCATCATATGCAAGGGCATCAAATTTTCCATTTGCACCATTTTGTTTTACACACTCGTCAAATGCCTGATTTTCCATAAACACAACCGTTAGATTATCCACAAGCTGCGTTTTGGATTTAACAACATTTCCCTTTTCATCAACAGGCTCATTTAACTGTCCACCTTCTCCATCAACACCATTTCTGTATTCTTCTGAAATGCTCGAATCCGGCACAACGGCTGATATTGATGACTCTGTCGACAAATTAAAATAATACGAAGATTTTGTCACACCCTTAGTCACGCGCAGTTTATCATACAAAGCCTTACTGTCATCCGCCAAATCATCGCTGACTCTTATATCACAGCTTACGGTCGATATCGTAGTATTGATAGCCGTAGACATATAATCACAAAAACTAGCGGCAGAAATAAACAATACGACACTGACAAATAAAGAAAAAACAGTTGCTCTGTATTTTTTTCGATTTCTCTTGAAATTTTTGGAAGCAAGTGTTCCCTCTAAACCAAATAATTTGCCGGTAAGTTTCCATGTTTTCACTTTATTTGCACGGATTTTAATATCCTGTGACTGACGTATTACTTCGATTGCGGAAGTGCGCAATGCCTTTCTCGCCGGCAGATACGCAGAAATCAAAACCGTGAAAAATCCAATGAACGCTGCCAGTAAAACAGCCCAGCCGGCCGCTGACATATGAAGTCTGACTGCTTCCCCATATTCCTCAATTCCCTGATTCAGCATATTGGATATCAAGTCACTGACAAAATAGAAGGTAACCGACATGCCGCCAATTCCAGCCAAAACACCGATTGGAATTCCAATGACGCTTAATACAGACGCCTCATATAATACATTTCGGCGAAGCTGCTTTCTCGTCGCACCAATGGAGGACAAAAGTCCATACTGACGCTTTCTCTCGTTGACCGAAATCGAAAAAGAATTTCCAATCAAAGCAATTGATCCAAACATAATAATTGCAATTAAAATGCCCATCAAACCACTCAACACTCTAAACACAGAACCACTTGCATTACCACTGTAAATTAAATACATACGGTTCGTATCTTTCAATGGATCTGCTACCGTCCCTTGTATTTTCTGCGGTTTTATCTGCTTTAAAAAGTCTGCGGTCTTCCTGCCATCTTTCAAACTTACATAAACACTTCCACCATAATCCGGCATATCTTTTGCTGACTTTGTAAACACATAGTATCCCGCCGACATCGACTGGTCATAGAGTGGATTCAAATAAATACCAACAACGCGATATGCCGTTTTCCCTGATTCTACAAACGTCTCATCATCTTCATTAATATACGAATCATCTTCCCACAACTGATTCTTATTTTTCAAAACCCGAAGTCCTTTTGGCAGAGAAATCACATCTCCCACCTGATAAGAAACACCTGCATTTGTTTCTAACGAGGCTGGCAGAATAATTTCATTTTCATTCTTTGGCATCCGTCCCTCTTTCATATAAAAAGGGAGAAGAGATTCATAGTCGCCGTTTAAACCGCCAATGTATAAATACGGAGACGTTTCATTTTTACTGTGCGGAAGTTTCGCATAACCAATATTCTGAATGGATGCCTGTTTTTCCACTTCTTTGTTTTTTTTAATCTCATCTATCTGCTTCATCGAAATATTCGACACAACGCCATGCCAGCAGCCATTTTGTTTCTCCGTTACTTCCAGTAAAAATTGCTGCACACTGCTGACCGTTGTTGTTACCGCCGTCAGCATAGCAGTCGACAAAATAATGCCAATAATCGTAACAATCGTTCTTGTACGATTTAATTTTAATGACTTAATTGCAAATTTATGAAATACATTCATCCCCGAATCACCTCATCTCTTGTAATCTCGCCATCTTCAATTGCGATGATTCGGTCTGCCTGCAATGCGATATTTTCATCATGTGTAATCACAATCAGCGTCTGGTTGTACTTCTTATTTGACGTTTTTAGTAGCTGAATAATTTCCTGACTATTCTTGGA
>CALELW010000279.1 GCA_937902905.1 uncultured Clostridium sp.
GACCAAAATGATGCAAAGGAGCCAATTAAGTGGCGTGTGCTGCAGGTTGATGGGGATGATGTGTTCCTTATGTCAGATAAAAATTTGGATTGTCAAAAATACAATAATAATGAAGTTGATGTTACATGGGAAACTTGTACTTTGCGAACATGGTTATACAGTAATTTTTACCGAAAGGCATTTTCAACAGAAGAGCAAAATGCGATAAAGGTTACGACCGTAGTAAATGACAAGAATGAGGTGTATGGAACATCAGGTGGAAATACAACAGAAGACAAGATTTATATTCCTTCAATAAAAGAGGTAACTAATACAAATTATGGATTTGTGAATTATAATTCGAGGAATGTTACCAGAAAGGCAAAAAACACAGCATATACAATGAGCTATTTTATAAACCAATCCAATGTGTCTCAATATGGAGTATGGTGGATTCGTACGCCAGGAGCAAATCACCAACAAGCGGCAATTGTTGATGGTCCCGGATATGTATTTGGCGACAGCTATTATAGTGGCTTAAGTGTTGCAAATGAAGTTGTTGTTGTTCGTCCGGTTATGCACATATCATTATCTGCACTTGATAAATTAGAGTTTGCAGGAACAGTATCGTCAGATGGAGAAGAAATTGAGCCTACACAAACACCAATTGTAACACCAACGGCTGAAACATCAATTACACCAACGGTGACACCGAATCCAACTGCAAAAGAAACTAAAAACCCGCAGAAAGAAACGATTGCATCAGCACTTCCGGATAAAACCACTAATAATACATTAGCAAAATCAACGGTAAAAATGGGAAAGATATTTAACGATAAAGGTATCAACTATAAAATCACAAAGTTGACGGGAAAGAAGGGTAAGTTGACTTTGATAAGTGTAAAAAACAAAAAGGCCAAAAAGATAACGATACCGAAAGAGGTTAAAAAATATGGTTATAAATTTACAATAACGCAGATTGGCAAAAATGTGTTTACAAGATGTAAGAAATTAAAGAAATTAACGATTAAAAGCCGAACAATTACAAAAATAGGAAAGAACAAATTTCCCAAGAAATGTAAGATTGTTGTGCCACAGGCAATGAAAAAGAAGTATACGAGATTATTGAAAAAAGGATGATATATATGATGAAAAAAACGAAAAGAATTATAATTAGAAATATAATGGTGATTTTTGTTTTTATGGTAATGTATTTGGCTTTTAAAGAACCATTAGATGCAAAAGCATCTTATCATTTAAGGACAGGAATATCGTTAGAGCCGGCTACGGGAAATGCGGATGTGGCAAGTATGCCGAAGTGTTTTCGTGAATATTATTCCCATCAAAATCCATATTTTTTGATCACGGTGGGAACTGATGTTTATTTAAAAAGAGCTACATTGTATTTATATAATTCAGGTGAAGTTAAGATGTATTCCAAAACGATATTACCACAAAAAGATTATTTTCGATATACGAGCATAGTACCAGGACGCTTGGGAGCCGGAAATTATTATTATGAGTGGGAGTTCGTGTATAGTACAGGAAGTTCAACTAATAGTAATAACACATTACAGGGAGGGAAAGTTTCATTTAAGGTAACGGACCTTACGTATAATATTTCCTATAATGCTAATGGAGGAAGTGGAGCACCATCAAGTCAGACAAAATATTATGATAAGTCGCTCTCATTAAGTAGTCTAAAGCCTATAAGAACAGGTTATACATTTAAAGGCTGGTCGACAAGTAGTACGGCAACAAAAGCGTCTTATCAACCGGGAGATAATTATACATCAAATAGTGATGCAACATTGTATGCGGTATGGGAGAGGATACAATATAACATATCCTATGATGCAAACGGAGGAAGTGGAGCACCATCCGCCCAGTCGAAATATCATGGCTCAACACTTGCGTTGAGAAGCGCGAAACCAACACGAACAGGTTATATATTTAAAGGCTGGTCGACAAGTAGTACGGCAACAAAAGCGTCCTATCAGCCGGGTGACAATTATACATCAAATAGTAATGTAACATTGTATGCGGTATGGGAGAAAATACAATATAACATATCCTATGATGCAAACGGAGGAAGTGGAGCACCATCTGACCAGTCGAAATATTATGATTCGACAATTACATTAAGAAGCGGCAAACCGACAAGAAAAGGCTATCTATTTAAAGGATGGTCAACAAGAAGTACGGCATTAAGTGCAGATTATCAGCCGGGAGACAGATATTCGTCAAACAGTAATTTAACGTTATATGCGGTATGGGAACAAATCAAATATTATGTATATTACAATGCCAATGGGGGAAGTGGAGCACCATTTGAACAGTGGAAATATTATGATTCAACACTTGTGTTAAGAAGTGGCACACCAATAAGGGTGGGTTATACATTTAAAGGGTGGTCAACTAGCAGCACTGCAACAAGTGTGTCCTACATGCCCGGCGGTACTTATACTGCAAATAGAGACATGACATTGTATGCCGTATGGAAGGCAATGCCGACAGTGACGCCGACGCCGCGACCGGGTTCTTCAATAAATCAAGGCACGCAGGTTACGTCGCAACCTTCGAGCCTGTCTTCTGGCACAGGGTTATATACACCTGCAAGTGCCGGTAATAGCAAAAAGAAGGCAGCTAAATTAAAGATAGGAAGTATTGTTGTTAAAAATTCATTAGTATGTAAGGTTACATCGTTGACCGGAAAGAAGGGAAAATTAAAGGTTATACGTTTGAGTTCCAATAAATTAAAAAAGGTAATAATTCCGCAGAAAATCAAAATGAATGGAGTTAATTTTGCCGTGACTGTAATTGGAAAAAATGTATTTAATAAGAAATGTAAAAGACTTAAGGTGATTTTTATTAAAAGTACAAAGCTTACCAAATTTGAGAAAAATAAGATAAGTAAAAAGTGCAAAATAATTGTTCCGAAGTCAAAGGTAAAAAAATATACAAAACTGATAAAAAAGCTATAGAAAGAGTGATAGTATGAAGAGGTTTATAGGTGTTATAATATTTGTTTTTTGTGGGTTAATGTTTAATACGCCCATTATTTGTTATGCGGAAGATGTGTATAGTGATTGGACAGACAAAAAGCCGGAAGGTGTAACGGATGTTCAAACGAAGACACAATTTCGATATCGAGAAAAAGAATTTACGAAACAAGTAAGCACAAAAGAGAAGGAAGATGTGGAAAATTGGTTATGTTATAAATCAGAAAAACAAATAGGTGAATATGGTGCATGGAGTGCATGGAGTACAAATTATGTTGGTGCATCAGAGGCGGTTGCAGTAGAACAGAGAAGTGTTACGGATGTTCCGGGATTTTATTGGAATGTATATCATTATTATCATTGGAGAAACTCAAGCGGACATCATTATAGTGCCAATTATGTTTCTGGTTCTACATACTATACATTTGCACAGAAATCAACCGATTCACCGCAGATGTATTATGATGGCAGCTATGGAGGATACCGATTAAACAATAATAATGGAGGATATGGTTGTAATTTTGATTCAGAGGTATGGTTTCGGGATAGTTCAACATGGCATCAACCGGTAACACATAATGAATATAGATACAGGGAACGTCCAATTACCTATTTGAATTATTATTACCGTTGGTCGGAGTGGTCTTCGTGGATTGACAATCAGGTTCCGTCATTTGGAGAGAATAGGGAGAATGAATTTAGAGTTATGTATCGATATCGGGTTACAAAGTCCAATAATAGTAATAGTGAGAGTAAGCCGAATCAGACAACAACACAACCTACAAAAACTTCGGCAACTGCTTCGAGCCAAACTAAGAGCAATACAACGAGTAAAAATAGTAACAAAAAGAAAATTACTAAAGCTAAAATTAAAGTTGGAGGTTATATTCTAAAAGAGCCATTAGCGTATAAAGTTGTGTCAATGTCTGGGAAGAAAGGGAAATTAGAACTTATTGGTGTATTTTCATATAAATACAGTAAATTAAAAAAAATGAGAAGGATTGTAATTCCGAAGAAAATTAAATACAACGGTATTAATTTTGTTGTATCAATAATTGGGAAAAACATAATTCCCGGCGCAGCAAAGAAAATTAAAAAAATAAAGATTGACAGTACAACTATTAAAAAAGTTAAAAGGAATAACTTTGCTAAGAAAAAGTTTACGATAGTAGTTCCAAGAGCAATGAAAAAGAAATATAAAAAATTGTTTAAAAAATGGAGGAGGTAACATTTTATGAAGAAAAAGGGATATTTATTTTTAACAGTTGCAATGTTTATGATGACAATATTGTTTTTGGGGAGTGAATCAAAAGCTGCGATGACATCGTGGAGTGCAGAACAGCCGCCAGAAGGTGCAAAAGGAGTGGAAAAAAGGACAGAATATCGGTTTCGTGATAAATCCACAAAAACATCTTACAGTACATCATTAGATGGATGGACACAGACGGGAGGCAGTTGGGTTGCTTCAGGAAGTGGACAAGTCGACTATGTGAGTTCTTTTCCGAGTGGTTTTGAGGCGGGAAGCGGCATTTATCAATATTACAATCGTGCACCGGTAGCCCCTTCGGAAACAGCTACAAACAAGACAACAGTAAGTACCAGTCACATTGGTTATATATATTATCACTGGTGCAGAAATGGAACTTATTATGGAAATCAGAAGAATCGAACGGTGAACGGAGTATATACAGATAAGTTTTGGAATTTCCATGCCTTTTTTACTTCTTCGCCGTTAGGATGGGATTCCAAAGGTGCATTTTACGGTGATTTACCACAATATTGTAATGATACCTATTGGTGGATTGGATATGGAGAAGGAGTTGCAGCTAATATTCCGGTGTATCGCTGTTCCTATCAACAGTACAAAAAGCTTTTTAATTACTATAAATGGTCAAAATATTCGGATTGGTCAGCTTCTGCACCGGTGCCTGGAAGCAATCGTGAAATTCAGAAAAGAATAGCGTATCGATATGAAGAAGACAGCATTAAAAGTATTACGCCATCAATTGTAACGACTTATACGGTAAAAACAAGTACCGGGAAGTCTGGTAAAAACGCTGCCAAAAAGAAAGTAAAGATTCGTTTGAAAATGATGATTATAAGAGGTTTTAAAGGTTATCAGATTCAGTATGCGACGAATAAAAAGATGAAAAAAAGCAAAAGTATCTGGGGAAAGAAGAAAAGTGTGGCAATTTCTGTAAAGAGAAAAAAGGTATATTACATTCGAGTGAGATATTATAAAAATAAATCACACTCAAAGAAAAAGATTTTTAGCAAGTGGAGTAAAATGAAAGGACTTAGTGTAAAAAAATAATTTTGCAACACTTGTATAGGACATTGTTATCTTGTCAACCCTAACTCAAAAAGCAAAGGAGACGATTTTTTTGAGTTACCAGATTTTGATGGACAGCTGCGGTGATTTGTCGGAAGGGATGAGAAATAATGAACATCTGCGGATGATTCCCCTGCAAATCCGGGTGGGGCAGAAAGAGTGGATGGACGATGGACATATCAATAAACAGGAGTTGTTTGATGAAATTTTAGAGACGGATGTGCTGCCAAAATCGGCGTGTCCGGCACCGGATGCTTATTTGCAGAAGTTTGATAAAAATGCGGACCGGATTTATGTGATAACGGTTTCCTCAGCTCTTTCCGGTTCTTATAACAGTGCAAGCCTCGCGAGAAAACTTTGGCGGGAGGAGAACAAAGGAAAAGAGGGTCAGAAAATTTATATTATTGACAGCAAAAGTGCATCCGCCGGGCAGACGTTACTGGCAGGAGCAGTGATGCGTTGGGAAAATAAAGGGTATTCCGAAGATGAAATTCGTAAGCGGATAAAGAAACTCCGCAGGGACATGATGACGAAATTTGTGTTAAATGATTTAACGATGTTAGAGCGAAGTGGAAGATTAAATGGCCTTCAGGCAAAACTTGCGGACGCTTTTCATATCTGCCCGATTTTGGCGTCGACCGACGAGGGGACGATTTGCCAGACCGGTCAGGCGAGAGGTATGAAACGCGCTATGTCTGCGATGGTTCGTGCAATTGGAAATGAAAATAAAGAGAAAAAGATTTCGCATCTTGTAATTTCGCACTGTGGGCAGGAAGCAGGAGCATATGAAGTAAAGAAAAAGTTAAAAAAGATACTCCCGGATTGTCAGATTCACATTGTTGAGACGGGAGGGATTGCAAGTGTCTATGCGGGAATTGGCGGCATCATTCTTGCATATGCATAAATCCATTGATGAGACGGCAGACGGAATCGGTTGATAGTTCCGTATTTTCTTCCCATGGTATAAAAACTTTCTTGTCTTTTCTGGTGAGCGAAAAAACAGGAGAATCCCAGTCGGTGCCAGCCGGCAGCGGAAGAAATCTGCCGTCTTTTTTGATGTAGCAGTTAGCGGCAGTTGCTTTCTGGCGATAGGCAGGTTCGACAAAACAGCCGACACTTTTATGTACCGCCATATCTTCTTTTGGCAGATAATAATAATTTTTATAGTCGGCAAAAAAATGGTACAGCGTACCTTCCCAAAGCGGCACCTCGATAGAAAGTGATGTTTCTTCAAAAGAAAAGGTGATTTCACCTTTTTGAAAGGAAAGATTTGCCGGCACTTTTTTCACTAAAGTGTCGGTAAATAAAACGCTGTGTTCCTTTGTCTGCACACTCGGGCACATCGGTTTATACGTTGTGTAGGCAAGGAGAAGTGCACATACAATTGTACCAATCAAATCATCTTCATTATGGAAGAGCAGTCTTTTCTTTTTTTCTAAGGAATCCGGATTATGAAAAAATTTCTCATGCATAAATTCCGTGTAAAGTGTGATACATTCTTTTCCGCTTAAAAGCTCATGTCTGGTAAAACCGGCAAGACGCTCCATTGTCATCAATTTTTGGTTGGGAACCGGGAAATATTTTTTGATGTGTTTGATTGCCCGGTAAAGGTCAAGTGTCTGCTTCCCGGCAAACGGAGACGGCATATGATTTGTGCGGTATTTCTTTTCCAAATAAGGGATATCAAAGGTCGCACCATTATAATGCGCAATCCATTCGTACTTTTCCGAAAACTCAGAAAATGCTTGCAAAAGACTTATTTCACTCACATAATCATCGGCAAACCACTGGTTTAGAACCCACTCATTATTTTCAAAGGTAATTGTGCCAATCAGATAAAGAGACGAAACAGCAGCAGAAAGCCCGGTAGTTTCAATATCAAAAAAGCAGATATTTTCTGCCGGAGCCGGTAAAATAGACGCTGCATTGTTTAGTTGTTCTTCATAGGAAGTAAGTACCTTTGCTGTGTGTTCCATGGTTAATCCCTTCTCGTAAAAAATCTGCACTTATCATAGCAGAAAAACTGAGGATGTGCAATGTTTGTAAAGCTGCTTGATAAATTTTAGCGGATGAAAAGGGGCGGCTATAGTATGACTTAGTTCCAAAATCAAGTTTTATGCCAAATGTTTGCTATCAATTTCTTTGGATTCCAGTAATTTCGTAGAAAAACTTTGTGACTCGTGGGTACAAACACGTGG
>CALELW010000280.1 GCA_937902905.1 uncultured Clostridium sp.
GCTCTCCTGCAAAACAGCGGTATCCGTTGCCGTGTCCTTTATTTGGACGGAGACAAACTAACGGTCTTATTGTACAATCCTGCCATGCTCGCGATTTATATGCGGAACAAGCGTGCCACCACAATTTTGATGGAAAATGGCTATGAGCAGTTTGATCTGGAATCCATTCTGCTTGAATTTGGACGCAGATATCGTAGTTATCGTACGGAAAACAAATCATTCCCCCATGAACTGGGACTCCTTTTGGGATATCCGCTCGATGACGTGGAAGGATTTATAAAAAACGATGGAAAGAATTGTCTATATACGGGATATTGGAAAGTGTACGCCAATGTCCCGGCCAAAAGAAATCTGTTTCGCCGGTTTGAGTGTGCCAGAGAAGAACTCATGAAACAAATCAGACAAGGGAAAAAGGTGGAACAGGTAATTGCGTGCAAACGCTAATGCAACAATTTTGAACAAAGGGACTGCCATAGAAAATCCCGAAAATTAAAAAGAAGTTCAATTTGTCTTTGGGCAAATGAACTTCTTTTTTTGCAGGTACATTGGGGTGTATCAAGTAATCGTTACTGGTCTTTTGGAATTCCAATAAATCAGCAGAAAAACTTTGGGGCGCGTGGGTTTTGAATGCGTCGGTATGAGGCACTGGTAGTCTCAGTGTCCATACCGCTACGCACTCAACGAGCGGGAGCGCCCACGAGGCAAAAAGTTTTTCTGCTGATTTATGGAAATCGAAAAAATGTCAACGAACACTTGACGCAACCACCTTGCATTTTCCCCTTTTTCCGAGTATAATAACTTCACTTGCAAAGGAAAGGAATGATTTGATGCAAATGATAATTATGATTGCCATGCTTTGTGTTATATTTGGCTTGACGGGAACTTATGCATTCTGCAAGTCAGGCAGCATGATTGAATTTTTCGGTGGGAACAAAAAAACGAGAAAAATGCGGATTATCCGGATTTTAATTTCTGTGGTAATTGGTGGCTGCAGTGCTATGATGAGCCACACGATTTCCATGGTGATGCTTCACCTGATTGTGTTATTCCTCTTTTTTGATGTTGTGGCATTTGTCCTGCGTCTTTTTCTGCGTCGCAAAAAAGAGAGCGGGGTATATCAGGTTCTTCACAAAATTTACCGCTGTGGTGCATTGCCGATTGTTATTTTTGCCGTAGTTATGATTTATGGGCTTACCAACATGACAGAGGTAAAACAGACCGATTATTCGCTGGCAACGGTAAAAGAAATTGGAAACTATAAGATTGCCCTGCTTACAGATACACACTTTGATACGATTCAGAGTAAGGATACGGTAAAAGAGGCACTTACCAATCTGCAAAACCAGAATCCTGACTTTTTAGTGCTTGGCGGCGATATTGTAGAGGAAAATACGTCGTATGAAAGCATGCAGGAGATTTTTGCTATGGCAGGCAAAATTAAAACAAAATACGGTATTTATTATGTGTACGGCAATCATGACAGACAGCCGTATACGACGAATAAAGCTTATACGGAAAAACAGTTGGATGAAACAATTGAGAAAAACGGAATCCATATTTTGAAAGATTCGTACACCATAATAAATGATGAAATTATTCTGCTTGGAAGAGATGATGCCGGCTGGGGAAATACATCCGGGCGGAAGTCGACGAAAGAAATTCTTCAGAAAATTCCTCAAAAAGACCGCGAGGAAAAATATATTATAGCGGTTGACCATCAGCCGATTGAGGCGGAGGAAAATGCACAGGCAGGAGTTGATTTGGAACTTTCGGGGCATACGCACGCCGGACAGATTTGGCCGATTGGGCACTTTACAGAGATGGCGGGGCAGTTAAACTACGGTCTTTACCAGCGTGGTTCCTGCAAGGTAATTGTATCTTCCGGTGAAGCTGGCTGGGGGTATTCGATGCGTACACAGGAGCACTGCGAATATGTCATGATAAATTTACAAAAACAGAAGGTGGATTTATTTTGATTTTTCGTGTATAATATATGAGATTGGTGCAAAATTAGAACATTTCCAATGGATGACACAGATAGACAAAGGTTGACATTACCGGAAAATGTGGTACTATAGTTGTGAGATTTTTTATTGGATGACTAACTAACCAATGACTAATCAGAAAATAAGAAAGAAAAGAGGTTCGTGTAAGATGGCAAAAATTGATTTGAGCAAGTATGGAATTACTGGTGCAACTGACATTGTTTACAATCCTTCTTATGAGTTGTTGTTTGAAGAAGAGACAAAAGCTGGGCTTGAGGGATATGAAGTAGGACAGGAAACAGAGCTTGGTGCTGTAAACGTTATGACAGGTATTTATACCGGACGTTCTCCTAAAGACAAGTACATTGTTATGGATGAGAATTCCAAAGACACAGTATGGTGGACATCTGATGAATATGCAAACGATAACCATCCGATGACAGAAGAAGCATGGGCTACCGTAAAAGATATTGCAAAGAAAGAGCTTTCTAACAAAAGACTTTTCGTTGTAGATGCATTCTGTGGAGCAAATGCAGATACTCGTATGGCTGTTCGTTTCATCGTTGAAGTAGCATGGCAGGCACATTTCATTAAGAACATGTTCATCCAGCCTACTGAGGCAGAACTTGAAACTTTTGAGCCAACCTTTATTGTATACAACGCTTCGAAAGCAAAAGTAGAAAACTACAAAGAACTTGGATTGAATTCTGAGACTTGTGTAGCATTCAACATTACAAGCCGTGAGCAGGTTATCATTAATACATGGTACGGCGGTGAGATGAAGAAAGGTATGTTCTCCATGATGAACTACTACCTTCCATTGAACGGAATCGCTTCCATGCACTGCTCCGCAAATACAGATATGGATGGAAAGAACACAGCAATCTTCTTTGGTCTTTCCGGTACTGGTAAAACAACATTGTCTACAGACCCGAAACGTCTCTTAATTGGTGATGACGAGCACGGCTGGGATGACAACGGCGTCTTCAACTTTGAAGGTGGATGTTATGCAAAAGTTATCGACTTGGATGCTGAGTCTGAGCCGGATATCTACAATGCAATCCGCAGAGATGCACTTCTTGAGAACGTAACAGTAGATGCAAACGGAAAAATTGATTTTGCAGATAAGAGTGTAACAGAGAATACACGTGTATCTTATCCGATTGACCATATTGAAAATATTGTACGTCCGATTTCTTCCGCACCGGCAGCACAGAATGT
>CALELW010000281.1 GCA_937902905.1 uncultured Clostridium sp.
CTTGTCATTTCATCTGCCATATCAGTATCACGGATACGGGATTCAGCAGACTGCAGGTTCTCAGATGTGTTGTCATCAACCTTAACTGTGTACTCAAGACGGTTCTGAACAGCACCAAGTTTGGAACGCTCTGTAGTAACGCTCTTAATCATGGAGTCAACGTTGTCAATTAATCCAGAGATTTTCTGTCCGCTTACAGCGGTTACCATTGTACCAGCTTCGTCATTAGCAGAATCCCATTTAGTTGTATCAACAGCGTCTGTTCCTTTTATGGAATCCAATGAAGAAAAGCCCAATTTCTGTGCTGCGTCCTCTGCTGCACTAATCTGCTCAGCTGTTGCTGCAGTTTTTACACCTGCCTCAATCGCGGTTTTGTACTTGGTATAATCGGCCTCCAATAATTCTTTTCCAGTTGCTTTTACAACCTTTGTTTTAGATACCGTAAATATATCTGTATTGTAAGCTGTCTTTGTATATCCGACAGTGTCATTTCCGTCAATTACGATACCGTTTGTTGCATCTCCGTCTTTATGAGTCTTTCCGGCAGCTGCATCTGTTTTCTTGGAGAGATATAAGCCCTCATCCCATTTTGTCTCTTTAATGGTAACTTCGATTCCTTGGTTCTGGTTTGCACCAACCTGAAGATACTGATCTTTGTAAGAACCATCCAACAATTTCTTGCGGTTGAACTCTGTATCTGTATTAATTCGCGTGTACTCCTGCTTCAAAGTATCAATCTCATCCTGAATTTTCTGGAAGTCGTTCTCAGAAGAAGCATCTAATACACCGGAGTTTGAAGCCTGAACAAGAAGTTCACGAGTTCTCTGCAAAATAGCATGCTGCTGATCCATAGCACCCTCAGCTGTTTGGATAAGAGAAATACCATCCTGTGCGTTGTCAGATGCACGATTCAAGCCACGAACCTGAGCTCTCATTTTCTCAGAAATAGCAAGACCTGCTGCATCATCCGCTGCACGGTTGATTTTGTAACCACTGGAAAGTTTCTCAGTAGATTTAGCCAAGTTGTTTCCTACGATTCCTAACTGTCTGTTAGCGTTCATTGATGTAATGTTGTGTTGTACGATCATAATAATTACCTCCTTGTTTTACCGTCACAAATCCGTTTGCGACGTTGCATTTGATTAGTTTCTATAATATCCAGAGGCGCAGGCTGCGGGCCCGGCAGCTTGCAATCCCCTGATTATTATTACGATTTGGTGTTACCGGGTTTGGTGCCTCTTTTTTTACGGTACTTTTCCGGTAAGTTTGGCTCGGCATAATAAGAAGGAGAATTCTTCTTTAATTCTGGATTGTTTTTTTCTAATACGGTACTGCGTACGATATTAACTTCCTTAGGAGCATCAATCATAATACGCAAATGATGATTGCTTCCGCCTAAAAAAACAATTTTGATATCATCGCCAAGCATTAAGTATTCTTCAGTACTAAGTGATAATCGAAGCATTTTTTAGACCTCCCTGTCTTGCATTGATACAACATTTGTTAGTAAAATGTTGCATTGACAGCATGGATTGTTTTTTAGCAATCCAAATAAGGAAGGGAGAAGGAGGTTAGTATGGGAACCACACAACCGATACGAAACAAACAACAGCTGGAACATTTTCGAAATTATTACAAGAAGGAGGAAAACAAACCGCGAAATTATGCACTCATTGTGTTTGGACTAAATTCGGCACTGCGGATTAGTGACATTTTAGATTTGAAATGGAAAGACGTCTGCAATTCTGCCGGATATTTGGACCATATCATTGTGATGGAGCAAAAGACAGGCAAGAAAAATGTTCTGACGCTGAACCGGGCAACAAAGGAAGCCCTGGATTATTATCGAAAGACACTCGATACTATTGTTCCCGAACATTACATTTTTTCAAGTCAAAAGGTAAAAGATGAGCCAATTACGAGGTCTCAGGCGTTTCGAATTATTCAGAAGGCGGCGCAGAAATCCGGCATGAAAGAACCGGTCAGCTGCCATTCGTTACGAAAAACATTTGGCTATTATGCATGGAAGAACGGAACACCACCGGCGTTACTTATGAGTATTTATAATCATTCTTCATATGAGATTACAAAGCGTTACCTAGGGATTGAGCAGTTGGACAAGGACGAAGTCTATGAAAATAATGTTCTTTAGAAAAAAATCAAAAAAAGTTAAAAAAGGGGGTTAAGGAAAAAAGAAAACAGTCGATATATATAGTGTCAGAGAGAAAATGCAACATTTTACTAACAAATGTTGCATTTCTTTTTTCATAGGAAGGGTTTTTCCTTATTATGACCACTTTTTTCTTATTTTAAGTGACAAATTCGTTAAGTTTTCGTATACTATAGTGAGATTATTGACAAATCGAAAATGAAAATCAGGTGATAGATATGAAAAAAGAAATTCAAATTCGTAAAATGAAAAAATCAGACCTCCCACAATTGCAGGAAATGTACCGTGATTTGATTCCGGAAGGCGTTTCGATGGAAGTATTAGAGAATAATTATTATCGTACGGTGGACAGACCGGAGTATTTTCTAGCGGTGGCAGCGGATGGCGATAAGGTACTTGGCAGTACGATGGGAATCGTGTGCATTGCGTTGGATGCGCCTTTTCTTGTTGTAGAAAATGTAATTGTTTCCCGCGAGTGCAGAGGGCAGGGCGTTGGAAGAAAAATATTTGAGGCACTGGATGAATTTGCACTTAAAAATCAGTGTGAATATGCTCTTTTGGTTTCTTCCGGATTCCGAAAGGGAGCGCATCAGTTTTATGAGGCGGTTGGCTATACAGACGATGTACGCGGTTTTCGAAAATATTATTAGAAAATTATAATTAGTTAAATATTTTGCTTGACAGAATATAAAATTTTTGATAGAGTTGCAAATGACATAAAAATTAAATGTTTGTGTGGACGGAGGATTTGATACTTCATGATTGATTTTCATACACACATACTGCCGGGCATGGATGATGGAAGCCAGGCTACACATGAGTCTCTTCAGATGTTGACGCTGGAGAGTGAGCAGGGAGCGCAAGAGATATTGTTGACTCCCCATTTTTATGCCCATTTTGATAAAATTTCGTCATTTTTAGAGCGGAGAGAGCATTCCTTTCAGAAATTAACGAAAGCACTGAATGAGCATGGCATGGGGACCCCCCTTCCTTTGCGGAAGGGCGCGGAAGTTTATTATTTTCCGGGAATTGGGGATGCGAAGCAAATTCGCGAACTCACGATTGAAGGAACCGATATTTTGCTCCTTGAGATGCCATTTGCTCAGTGGACGGATGAGATTTATGTGGATGTCAAAAAATTAATTGAGAAACAAAAGCTGACAATCTTACTAGCTCATGTCGAGCGATATGATTCATTTCAAAAAAGCAGAAAAATCTGGAATCAAATTTTTAAACTTCCCTTATACGCTCAAATCAATACGGGCGGAATTGACAAACACAAAAAAAAGCGTTTTATCAAAAAATTTTTAAAACTTCAGGTACCATTGGTGCTTGGAAGTGACTGCCACAACATGGAAACTCGTGTGCCAAATTTAAAGCAGGGGCGTGACAGTTTAAGAGACATCTTTGGGGAGACATTATTAGCAGCAATTGATAAGACGGAAGAAAGGTTGCTGAAATAATATGCGCAGAAAAGAGCGAAAAAAGATGCTGATTCTTTTTATCGCGCTTATATTGGCGATGATAGCATTTGGGATTGGACTCAAAATTTTTGAAAATCATATGCCGGAACCGGTAATTTCGGAGGATGGTTTTTTGACAAATGAGCAGTCGGAAGAATTGACTGCTTTAGGAAGTCTGAAACTGAATGGGAATATTTATTCTTATTATCACGATTTTGAAACTTATTTAATTATGGGAACAGATAAAACCGGTGCTGACAGTAAAGTGTACCAAGGCAGTATGAGTGATTTTTTAATGCTTGTTATTGTAGATAAGACAGATAATAATTATTCATTTCTGCCAATAAACAGGGACACGATGTCAGAGGTACGGCTGATACAGGATGATGGTACCGGCGCGGCAACTGCAGAGCTGCAATTGTGTACGGCACATTGGTATGGGGGAAATGCCGGTCAAAGCTGTGCCAATACGGTAGAAAGTATATCGAAACTTTTCGGTGGACTTAAAATTGATGGTTATTACGCAATTCCAATGGATGAAATTCCTAAATTAAATCATTCAGTTGGCGGAGTGACGCTTACGTTATTAGAAGATTTTCAAGATATTGACCGCCAAATGAAAAAGGGCGAAACACTTGTTTTGTCAGACGAGCAGGCATATCACTATATTCATGACCGTTATGGTGTCGGAGATGAAAAAAACACATCTCGTATGAAACGTCAGCAGCAGTATATGGAGGCATTTTTTGCAAAGGCAAAAGAAAAAACAAAAAGTGATAAAACCTATGTCAGTCAATTGTTTCAGGAATTGGAACAGACGGCTACGACAAATCTGACATTAAAAAAAGTTTCTTTTATCACGAATCGAATGATAAAAGGTACACAAAAAGGTTTTTTTGAAATACGGGGCACAAGTAAAATCGGTAAAGCGCTGGGGGATGGAATCGACCATGCAGAATTCTATCCGGACAAAAATTCAATTGTTGATGTTATGACAAAAATATATGGGTTAAAGAAGAGGGAATGAAATGGAGACAAAGGAAAAAACAGAAGTAGTTCAGGTAAAGAAAAATGATGAAGAAATGGAAATCGATTTATTTGAACTTATGCTTTATTACAAAAGCAGATTAGTATTCGTAATTGGAGGCTTTTTGATTGGTGCCATCTTGATGGCATTGATAACGATTTATTTAATTGCACCTAAATACACCGCAACTGCAAAATTATATATGGTTTCATCTTCGAGTGATTCCATTGTAAACTTATCGGACTTGGATTTGGGAACTTCCCTATCTTCGGATTATGAAGAGTTGCTTCGTGTCAGGCCGATTTTGGAAGAAGTGATTCAGAAAGAGAAACTTCCCTATACTTATGAGCAGCTGCTTAATATGCTGACGATATCGACAGTTTCCGATACACGAATTCTTTCGATTTCCGCAGAGAGTAAAAAACCGGACGAGGCAAAACGTATTGCAAATCGTTTGGCAACACTAGCTGTTACGGAACTTCCGAAGTTAATGGATACATCGAAACCAAACATTGCAGAAAATGCTATTATGCCAAAGAAAAAGAGCTCACCAAGTTTATTTAAAAATACGATGCTTGGAGCAATTGTTGGTTTAGTGATAGTACTTGCGGCATTGACATTCTTCTTTATGACGGATGATACGATGAAATCAGCTGAGGATGTTGAGAAGGAATTTGGCATTATGCCTCTTACAGTCATCCCGGAGGGCGATGTTGCTTCGATTTCGGATGAACGAGAAAAAGAAATTAAAAAGGGTAAAAGAAAGAGACGGAAGGAGAAAAAGAAATGAAATCAATCAAAATAAACAATATGCCTGACCTTCCGTATGCGATGGAAGAAGCGGTAAACCGTTTGCGTATTAACATCAGTTTTCTTGGAACAAAAATCAAGAAAATAATGATTATCAGTACAGAGCCAAATGAGGGCAAAAGTTTTGTTGCCATGCAGCTTTGGAAACAGATTGCCGAAGCCGGTACGCCGTCCATTCTTTTGGACGCGGATATGCGTAAATCGGTTATGGCTGATAAATATGAAATTGTATCTGAGAAAGAGGAAGAGATAAAAGGATTGTCTCACTATCTTTCAAGTGATTATCCGATTGAGGAGGCAATTTTTCATACGCAGTGGGAGAATGGAGATATTTTACCGAACATTGATAATGTTATTAACCCGTCGATGTTGCTGGAGAGTAATCGTTTTGAAGAAATGTTAGCTTATATGGAAGAAAAATACCGATATGTGTTTATTGATTCTCCACCGCTTAGTCTGGTTTCTGATGGTGAGAGAATTGGAAATCTCTGCGATGGCGCAATCTTGGTTGTGCGTGGGGGTGTGACATCAAAGCATTTGGTGAAAAATTCAATTCGCCAGTTAGAGAGAGCGGGCTGCCCGCTGTTAGGAATTGTCCTAAACCGTGTAGAAGGGGCAAAATCCGGTTATTATTCTAAACGCTATGGAAGTAAGTATTATGGTGGCAAATATTATAATGATGCTTACTACTATGGAAAACATTAGCGAGTATCCGAACAAACTTATTTTAGTTTTTCGGTTCTCATAGAATCTTTTAGGAAAGGAGGATAGAAAAAATGGTAAAGGCAATGAAAAAAGTACTTGTATGCGCTATGGCAGCAGCTCTTACATTAGGCTCAGCTGCATCTGCATCTGCTGTACAGAGCCCAACAACTTCTGTTACACCTGTAACAAAGAATAATGTAAAGGCTTCTAACGGTACAACGGTAAACGTAAACAAAAACGGTACTGCTGCTGTTAAGGCTGTAAAAGCTACTAAGAGCAAAAGTGTTACGGTTTCTGCTACGGTAAAAGTAAATGGCGTTACATACAAGGTAACAACTGTAAATGCTAAAGCGTTTGCAAAAGCAACAAAAGCAACCAAGATTACACTTCCTGCTTCGATTAAAACAATCAACAAGAGTGCATTCACAGGTGCTAAAAAAGTGAAGACAATTGTTCTTAAGGGCAAAAAGTCAATCACAGTTAAGAAAGGTGCTTTTAAGGGTGTAAACACAAAGAAAGTAACCATTAAGGTGAACAAAAAAATGTCCAAGAAAGAATTCAAAAAACTTCAGAAAGCTCTGAAAAAGGCTGGATTCAAGGGCAAAGTGGTAAAAGCCTAAAAAAGCGTTATGGGAGAGGATTTTTCCTCTTCCATAAGCCTTTTGCAATACCAAAAGAAAAGTGATAGGAGGATGGGTATGTACCGTAAAAGAATGCAGGGGTGGCTAAAGCATCTGGATTTTATGATTCAGG
>CALELW010000282.1 GCA_937902905.1 uncultured Clostridium sp.
ATATTATATAGGACAGACAAAACCAGATGCAACAGGCTCAAATGTTAGTTTCAATGGAACAACATCTGTTACTGTTAATAGCAGTGGTGTATGGTATATGGCAATTAAGGATAAAGCAGGAAACATGTCCGAAGTACAAACCGCAACGTTTTATTCTCTTACATTAAGTGCAGATGGTGCAACAAATTATTCTGATAATTCAGCATTCATTCTGGCAGGTACGGTAATTTCGCTACCTACAGGACTTGTAAAATCTGGATATAAAGCAGACACATGGAGTGGAGGGATAAACAGTATCACAATGAATGGCAATACAACTTTATCTCCATGTTGGGAAGTAAGTACACTATCTATTTTTGAAAATGGAACTATTAATCAAGGGTTATGGAGTCTTGCTTGCAGAAGGACAAGTACAGGAGCATATCTGTATTCCTTTAAAGATAATTCTGACGCTGTATATAGTGATAATATATCTTTTCCAAGTAATATGCCTACAATATATACAAGGTTTTCGTATGCAGGTGGAGAATATAGTGCATCATATCTTTTTACGCAAAACATAGATGTTACAAAATTCAATAAGCTATATGCGGAAATACAGATAATTAGAGGTGATAATGATTCGGAATATTACGGACAAGTTGGCATTTCTTTTGGAAATTCGTCTGCCTATTCAGGAGAAGGACATAATGTTGGATATACTTCCAAATTAGTCATAGATGTATCGTCAATGACATCTGGAAATCTAACATTAATTTCAACGCAAAGAAGTGGCTCGGTTGATTATGAAAGAAATAAAACAGTTCAGTTAAAACGAATTTGGCTTGAAAAATAAAGTGTATACGTATCTTTAGTTGCATCTTCGAAAACATAAATCATTTGCACAAATGTTGTTTATGTGGTATAATTCACGCATAAACATAAAAAATATAAACCAACAATAAGAGTGAGCGGAAAAGCTTGCTCTTTTTTTTGTTGCCCGAAAGTCGGGAGAAAGTGAGAACAAAATGGCAAGAAGAACTACAAAAAAAGAAAGAAAAGAGAATGCAAGAAATTTCTATAGCATTCTAATGAATGGCAATTGCAATAAAACTGCAATCGTTGTCAGAAGAATTGACAGCACAACAGGTTATTGCAAATGTCAGTTTTTAAGCGTTATCTCCAATGTAGCTTGGGGAAACGCCACAATCATAGCTGAGTCTATGTTTGGAGTGGAAGGTTGCTTTAAGGAATTATTAAGCAATATTCGCCCGGATGTAGAGCAGAAATCATATTACGATGATGATTTCAATTCTTGGCTCGAAGAAAAATACAAGTTTCACATTAGTTACAAAGATGGGCTTGTATATATGCTCGAAAGAGTGCAGGAAAGCGAGGTGGAATAATATGAAAATCCGTACTTGGATAAAGTATGAAACAGAATATATTCCACCTCGATGCCGGAAGCCCCGGTATCGACCAGAAGAAGCATTTGTTGATGCAACATTGAAAGAAGTTGCGATGACAGATGTAAGATTAGCCTTCGAAGATAATTCTTACGAAGGTAATGGTAAAATCTTTGCATATAAAGGAAAACTTTATTGCAAAGTAAAAATGCCAAATAGCAGTATTTTAGATGATTTAAAAAGGCGTGGCTATGACATTAATAGTCCGCTTGATTATTTAAAATACTGCAATTTGAATTGCAGTTTCTACTTTGTGTCTGCTTTCGACCGTGAAATTCATGGTGCAGACACGTCGAAAAAGGCTGTAATGAAAAAATTATGCAGTGAAATGCGGGGCTATCTGCTCATTGATGGTGAACTATACATCAAATGCGCAGAACCGCGCTACTGCGTAAATACGTTTGGATTGGGGCATAATCATGGCGGAACAGGAATGTTCTGCTCGTATTACTACAATCCAAATATTCCAAAAGGCAATTACTTCTCAGCCCTGCAAGGCGAAGAAGCAGTTGCTTATGCAAATCAAATTGCACAAGCAAGAGGAGACACAGATGATGTTGGCAGATTTAAACCATTCATCATCTGCCACATGCCAGAGCTTGTTAAGGTAAAACCTAACAAACAACACGAAAATTGAAATCCTCTTTTAAATTCCATAGAAGAAGCAATTGAATCTACGGACAATGTCATGGAAGCAGGATTGCTGACCATGGCAATATGTGCAAAATAAAAAATACCGACTGCCATAAGGCGGTCGGTGTAAGAAGAAAAGGAGAAAAAAATGAAAAATGAAATTTTTGAAATATTAAAGGATTTAGAAATCAAAAAACCAAAAACCCCGTCCGCATGGGTGGGCGAGCTAAAATATTTACCAATCACAAGACTTAAAATGTCTTGTGGCGGTGGTATGGGTGGTTCAAGTTGGTATGAATATGTATACCGACTTGAAAAAATTCCGTCTAATACAATGCTTAACATTAAGCGTTATGACGGAAAAAGTTTTTCTGTCAATACTGCTTATGTAGTAAAGGCTGAAAATTTTAAACTAGCCATTGCAGAACTTGATATTTCTGAATGGGCGAGACTTAGTAAAGAAATCATCGGAGAAGCAACGGAAAAATATTTTTGGCTAATCGAAGATGATGAAAAGCTTAAATTGTTATAAAAATACACGCCGACTTCTCATGCAGTCGGCAAAATTATTGGAGGAAATAATAATGAAAATTAAAAACATCGTCTGGGAAACAGACGGAAACATGGAAGCACTTAAATCATTACCTACATCAGTAGATGTTCCAGAAGGAACGACTGATGTGGAGCAAGTATCCGATTGGTTATCGGATACATATGGATTTCTCCATAATGGCTTTGAAATAGAGTCACTTGGAGAAGTGACAGTCAGTTTAGAAACATTATTTAATAAACTGGCAAAACAGCAGGAAGAAGCCGTATCACTTGCATACGGCGAATTAGTCAAAACAGTGGAAGACAATACTTCCTATTTTGATTTAAAAACATCCAAAGGCACGCCTTGCATGGATGGAGAAACCTGCATAATTATTGAAAAAAATAAAAATTACATTCTTTTACAAGAAGTAGATGAATGTATTCCATTCAAGCTATCGCTTGAAGAATTTGAAATTGCAACAACGGAGGTGAATGTGCGATGAGAGAAATTGACATTACAAAGCAAGATATTCGTTGTTGTGATGAAATAATGTGCGAGAATGGCACTATCAATATCGGATATGAATTATGGTTCGATGTTGATAAATATTTTGGAACAAATACTGGAAAGGATGACAATTTGTGGATTAATTTTTATACATATTGGAATCCAAGTAACGGTGTTCATTCCAAATACTTCATCAATGCGGACGCCAGTGATGAAGAACATGACTGGAAACTTACAGACGCAGAAAAAGATTTCTTTTTCAATAAGATGAACGAATTCTGTAAGAAACAAATTGGAAAAACATTGCAGGAATATTGGAATGAATGCAATGAATAGGGGAAAAGAAAATGAAAGAAGCAATTAAAAATGGTCAGGTCACATATATAGGCTTTGACAAAAAAAATAATAACAAGTGGCTCGTTGAAACACGAGGCTCTTGGACTTATGTAGACTTCCAAGAAAATGAGTTTACACAAGTAATCTTTGGATATGTCGTGCGTCAAGAAAACGGAACGTACAAGGCATTCCAAAGTGGAGACAGGAATGTAAAATTTTTTAACGATGTAAATGATGGAATTGAGTACATTAAATCGTTAAAAATAAACAAATACTCCATATTAATTGAGTGGTTCATAGGAACAATAACCTATGAATCATGGAAATTTCTAATTACATCTGATGACAGCAAAGAATACGTCGAAGATGTAATTAGAAATTGTCAAAAGAATAGTGACATAGAATTCGATTCACCAGATGAACTTTTAGATTCCATCTGCAATGAATATGGATGGAAATATGAAACTATTCGTGATGAATATGGATGTAAACAAAATTCAGATTATAATATCTGTATTAAATTATATCCATTGATTTATACATAAAAAGGAGGAGGGTTTATGAAAATCATAAATCATATGAAACCGGGAGATTCCAACTTCGGGAAAATTGAATGGCGAGGCAAGGTATTGAACTTCAACCTGTATTGGGTTGATTCAACAGCAATTGCCATGGATATTGGCGACGGCTGTTTCAGTGATGAAAACGGTGAACCGTATTTTCTGCACTGCGAATGCGAGTGTGAAAATGGCACTCGCAAATATTTATTTCAGATATGGTATAAGAATGATTGCATCAACATTTCAGCCATGCCGGAAGAAAAGAAAGAAAAAGTTTTGACCAAAGCAGAATCCGAAGAATTAAAAGCTATTATCGCAGAAGCGATTGATAGCCAATTTCCTATAAAGGGATGTTTCGTTTCTGCAAAAGGAACAAAATGGTTCTACTGTATCTATGCAGATTTTAGCGTAGAGCAGTACAGAACCGTGCAGAAAAAAGTTGCCGGAGGGTACAAAGAAGTAACTTTGAATAGCCCAAAGGCAACAAAAGAATTGAAAGACCATATTAAAAGAAAATATGGTCTTGAAGTAAAGTAAAAAAAAATAAATAAGAAAAAGAGCGGGGCAACCTGCTCTTTTTTGTTTTGAAAAATAAAAACAAACCTAAACGTAATGCCGGAAGGCATTACAATCTTCGAGAATAAATCAGACGTTGACATGCGTTATGAAATGGAAACACGTCTGACAGAAGCCCGCGAAGCAGGATATGAGTCCAAGGACAAAGAAGTTGAATTTTTAAAGAACTTCTTTGACAGAGGGTTCACAATTGACGACTGTAAAACATATCTTAGTGATATATACTGTGGATATGTTATGCAGGCAGTCAAAAAATATCCAGAAATCTTCGAAAGCCCAAAAACTTTCGAAGGAAAAATTCAGCAATTCGCTGAATTTTTCGTCGGGTACAATTGCGTAGCATTCGATTTCGATGTTAAAGGTGTAAAACCTAAATTTAAAAAATACAGTCATTACGGTATTAAAAAATTAAATACCGGATTTGATAAATTCGGAACTAATTTTATAATTAATTCCTACAATAATGCGAAAGAAGGAGAAATGTTCTTCATTGAAAACGATTATTTAGGATATACCGGCTATAAAATTATAGCCGATAAAATTATAAAATTTTTAAAAAACATAGATGCGACTGCTTACAAGGATGTAACAACTGCATCTATGTTAGTCTGCAAAATAGCAGACTAACAAAAACCGGGTAAAGATTCGTTCTTGCCCGGTTTTTATTGCGCAATATTAATATACAAAATAATGTGTATTA
>CALELW010000283.1 GCA_937902905.1 uncultured Clostridium sp.
AACTACCGGTAGTGTTTTTGTATGATTTTGTCGAAAACTTACATTTTTTCTGCAAGCTTTATCACGCCCCTCTTTTTATCTTCTCCGAATACCCATAATATCCGCGCCCGCTCTTTTGATATTCCTTCACATCAAATTTCTGTGCGGCATCCAAAATCTCTTTCATTTTTTCTTCCCGCTCTTTATCGGTCTTGCCGGGGATGAAAGAATCAAGCGAATAACTCATTTTTTTGTAATCAATATCCGAAACCTTTCCATGGAAAAGTTCCTTGTAAATACTGGCTCCGGAAATAAATCCATTTAAGTATGTCGGATGAACTTCATCCATTGACTGAATATCATAGTGCTTGAGTATCTTCCTCTGAACAAGATCATCACACAAATCGCCACCCGGTGTAAATCCGGCAAGCGGTTTTGAAAAATCATTTTTAAACTTGCAGTAATTTCTATATCTCGTGTAAATGGTTCCAAGCGAATAAATTTTCGCGTCTTTGCGGCATTTATCAGAAAGAGTAGAAACCATCATTGCCTCATAATCGTGAAGTGGCTGGATAAGAATTACATCTGCTGTCAGATATGCCGTTTCCGGCAAATCCTTTTGAAAATCATTCAAATGGTCCATTACCATGTAACCGCTTCCCGTATTTGTGTAATGAATCACCGGCTCTTTTTTCTGGTCACAGATATCCTGAAAATAGGTATCCAGATTTCCATCTTCAATCAAACTATTCCCAATAAACCAGACAATCGTTCCCTTCCCTTTCGTATTGACCTCTTTTAATTTGGGACATCTTTTGAAAATGTCATCGGATTTGAGAGCCATTTTATTTCCAATTGTAATCTCCTCGCAGTCCGGCAAGTTAAAAAATGCCATAGAGCCAATTGTTTCTACCGAGGCGGGAATCGTAATTTTTTTCACATTACAATTCTTAAATGCCCCTGTCCGAATTTCGTTGACTGTTTTTCCCTCTATCTTCTCTGGCACAGAAACTACATCTTCCTTGCCAATATAGGATTTAACGCGAATCTTATTCTTAACAACATCATATTGAAAAGGGACGTTTGCTTCTGACCACGGCTTTACCTTCCACTGCTCTCTTTGCACTAAGCAAATGGACTGTTTCTTTTTACATCCTTTTTTGTCTTCTGTCACAACCTGATGCAAAACCTCTTCCGAATTCTCACTCGTTTTGTTAAGGGAAACAATTTTTCCGTATTCTTCTTTTGCAATTCCCATGCGATTAATTGTCCGCTCGTCGCACGCCATCTCACAGTCCCTTTTTGATAATACGGCTGCCAGCCAGGCAATCGGACTAAAAAAGAAGACCGCTGTCAAAAGCATTCGAACTTTTCCAAAAAACAAATCCCCAGAATCCAAATGACTGGTTTCATGTTTGATAACCGTCTGAAAAACTTCCAAATCATCTGCCGCCTTCCGTCCTACATAAATCGCTTTTTCGCCATGTATTTTAAATGCACAGGACGAAGCAATATCATTTACGAGATAAACAGGGCAAGCTGCCGTATCCTGCGGAAGTTTTTCTCTTTCTTCATATAATTTCTTTTCAAAGCGAAAATTTACGAACCACTGCCAAATAAGTACAAGTCCACTTCCCACCGCCCACATAACCATAAGCCAGCCCGGAATACGGATAGCGGAAGCGTCAAACCGGGCAAAGGAAACCTGTGGCAGTATACCTAGTATTTTCCCAAGCAAATTTACCAAAACAGTCTGCTTTCCTGCTCCAAATAACAACCCAAACGGCAAAAAACGAAGCGGGATAAATAACCACAGAGTGTAACGCATTTTTGCGGAAAGAAAGGAGCCAAACAAAGCCCGTAATAAAATCAGAAAAAGCATCAAAAGATGACATTCCAATATAAATTCAAACATTATTCTTTCCCCTCTCTTGCTTCATCTAACATACGATATAACTCATCCAAATCTTCTTTCTTAACCGCCTTGCTGCTAAGAAAAGAATTGACCATTAACCGTAAACTGCCCTGACAAACACGCTCAAAAAACTGCTCCGTCTCCTGCTTTACCGTTTCTTTTTGTGAAATTAACGGATAATACTCTTTGGCGCGGCCATTTCTCTCAAATGACACTGCTCCCTTTTTCTCCATCCGGTTCAAAAGCGTTATCACCGTGTGTTTATCCCACGCCTTCTTTTCACTTAACGCAATAACAATTTCGCTGATTTTTTGATTCGGTTTGTTCCACAGACAATTCATAATCTCCCATTCTGCATCCGATAAATGAATTTCCCCCATAAGTAATCTCCTTTCCTTTTGGTAATCATTTGTATACCTTTTCTCTATAGTAATCGATAGGTAAACATTTGTCAACCAAGAATCAAATAATTTTAATCACTTTATTTTTTTCCGAAGTTAGCCGATACATAATTGGATTATTATAAAGAGGTATTACACTATGCAAATTTTTTATCAATATACAATTGGACAAATTAATTTTGAAACACTTGGCTTACTTTTCAGCCTGATGGGTGTTGTCGCCGGTATAACCAAGTTAGGTTATATTGACAATTTCACAACATTTTTCTTAAATAAAACAGGTAACACATCTAAACTTGCTCTCTTTCTTATTGGCGCATGTTTTTTTCTTAGTATGCTTTTAACAAATGACGTTGCACTCATCGTGCTCGTTCCTTTTTCCATTGGCATTCTAAACCGATTAAACCGCAATGATTTGTTAATTAAACTTCTTGTGTTAGAAACAATTGCAGCCAATATGGGCAGTATGATGACGCCAATCGGTAACCCACAAAATGTTTATTTATTCCAAAATTATCAAATGACACTTGGCTCTTTTTACGCTGCCATACTTCCTTACGGAATCGTCGCCTTTCTTTTTTTACTGGCTCTCATTTTTTTTAATTTTAAAAAGGAAAAAATAGCAATAACAGTCGATGAAGAAAATAGCTTTTCAAAATCTCTTAAGTACAAAAGATTTTGGAGCCTTGTTTTTATTTTATTATTTATTTTGTGCCTTTTGAACATCCTTCGAATTGTTCCCCATTATGTGACCTTTATTCTAGTTCTTGCCAGCCTTTTTCTTTTCGACAAAAAAACATTTCGAACTATTAACTTTAACTTATTAATCAAATTTGTCTGCCTTTTTATCCTTGTTGGGGATATTGCACAGATTCCATGGATAAACAGTTTTTTATCCCACATTATTTCCGGAAGGGAAATTGGTGGCGGCATCCTCGTCAGCCAGATTGTAAGCAACGTTCCTGCCGCCATCTTGTTATCTAAATTTACCCAAAATAGTACCGCCCTTTTAATCGGTGTAAATATTGGCGGCTTAGGAACTTTAATTGCTTCTATGGCAAGTATGATTTCTCTTGAATACTACAAAAAAACCACCGTTGCAAATTCAAAAAAATATATTGCATGTTTTACAAAATATAATTTGATTTTCCTTGTCCTTGAACTTGTCACCGCACAGTTGGCAGGCTGCTGAGATTATTCGTCTCCTTTCCGTCCGGAAGTGCCTTTAAATACTCTGTATCACCACGGTGCGCTACGCCCACGCCCTGAATGTCGCCTGCTTTTGCCATAGCGACTCCTTCGCTCTTACTTACCATTTGTCCATCTGAAAGCTTATAGCCGGTTACTTTGCCCTGCGCTTTCACAAGTCCAACAATTTTTTTTGCATTCTCTGACGGCTGTGGGATTTCATCCAGTGCAGCCATCGGAAGAGCACTTTTAAAGTTATCCTTTTGATTCATTTTGCTGTCCTCCGTTTTTATTTTTAGATTGCCCAGTTTTTTGTGTTCTTATAAATAAAACGGTTGTCATTATTTTACTTTTTATGTATAATGAAGATATAAAAAAAAGGGGAGGTAGACAGTTATGACTAAAATTTATCTTGCAGAAAACTTTTTAGAAGCAGACCAGATTATTTCCGAACTCGAAGCCAATCACATTTTTGCTAAAAAACATGAAATCATCGAAACATCCATCACAGCCCGTGCAACAAAACCAGTATTTGAAATTTATGTCGATGAAAAAAATGTGGAAAAAGCCGTTGAAATAATCAAACAAATGTCTCTTTCGGACAGCAGCGTCAAAGGCCGCCAGATGGGACACCGCATAGCCGCACTTATCATGGTAGGTGTTGTTGCAGTCGGCATTTGTTTATCTATTATTTTATAAAATCAACCCCCGGATTCTTATCATGAAACCGGGGGTAATTATTATGATTAATTTCTAGCAATACACATTTTTTACAACAGATTTTTGCGAAGTTCTGCTCCATCTTTGGCACTTAAATAAGCCGGAGCAATATCGAATACTGTCTTGCATCCGTTCTGTCCTTCTTTGTACAGACGATATGCTGCCCGCGCATAAGCCACGATAACGCAGGAAGTAAATTCCGGATTTGAATCAAGTTTCAAGCTATATTCAATTACATGACTATTTTCCTGATTCCAGCCCGTTTTTCCGGAACGAATTACAAATCCTCCATGCGGAATACCACTGTGGTTTGCTTTCAATTCTTCCTCACTGATAAAGTGAACCGTCGTGTCATAATCTGAGAAATAATTCGGCATATTTTTAATAGTTTCCTCTACCTTTGCGGCATCCGCACCATCCTCTAATACAACAAAACACTCTCTGGTATGTTTCTGTCTGGTTGTAAGTTCTGGGTTTTCACCATTTCTTACAGCCTCCAATGCAGCCTCTACCGGAATTGTATACTGTTTGCCGTCTTTTACACCTTCCACGCGGCGGATGGCATCCGAATGTCCCTGACTAACTCCTTTGCCCCAGAATGTGTAATCACGTCCCTCCGGCAAAATGGCATTCGCATACATACGATTCAAAGAAAACATTCCCGGATCCCAGCCCACGGAAATAATACCAACATGTCCGCTTTCTTTTGCAGACTTATCAACATTTTCAAAATGCTCTGGGATTCTTGCATGTGTATCAAAACTGTCTACGACATTAAACATCTTTGCATATTTTGGTGTCTGCTCCGGCAAATCCGTAGCACTGCCGCCGCAGAGAATCATAACATCAATCTTATCCTTCCACTGCTCTACATCATCAACAGAACAAACGGCTGCTCCCTCTGTCAAAATGGATACTGTTTCTGGCGCACGTCTCGTAAATACCGCAGCAAGCTCCATATCCGGATTCTGCTTAATTGCACATTCCACGCCTCGTCCAAGGTTACCATATCCTAAAATACCAATTTTCATGTTTCTTAGTCCTCCTATTCCGTAATTAAATTACAAATCTATTTTACTTTTTTCACAAAAAAGCGTCAACCGGAAAATTAGAGGCAAAAAAATAATTTACCTTCTCTCATCCGTGCACATATGCTTTACAAAGCCGCATGGCTGTTTTAATTCCGTCCGGAAAAATTCAGGATAAATTTTCTCATCACCATCCATCGTCAGCCACACCAATCGTTCTTTGTGATTGCTCCCCGTAAAACTCTCGCAAACCGGCGAAAAATCTTCTGGCATTTTCATATAAAAATAGAACGAAATTTCATAAACTAATTGACTCTCTCTGCCCGGCTCGTCCAGATAAAAATAATTTTCATGAACAAATCCCAATCTGTCAACTTCCATCTGTGTCCCCGTTTCCTCAAGCACTTCCCGCACAATTGCCTCTTGCGCTGTCTCTCCAAATTTTACACGGCCGCCAACGGAATATAGAAAAGGATCTTTGTCATTTTCCATCATTAGAAATTCATTTCCTCTGCAAATAATTGCACCAACTCGAATGTTAAGTAAGCCATCATCAATTGGTACTGTACAATCTGAACCCATTTTATTCTCCTTTTGTTTACTACTTACAAATTGTCTTCTTTCTGTAATAATGCAAAATTATAGTCCGCTACAACAAAAATACATGTGTTTAAAACCCATATATATCCGGAATCTATATTGCTTAACGCATTTTGTTTTTCCAAGATTGCTACTAAATCAATACTTTCAAAACATTCCTTATATTGTTCCGGTTGTATGTTATATGTATTTCGCAAAATAAGGTTTGCTTTACAAATATTATGACAAATAATTTCAACGAAAAGATTCCTCATATACTGCCAATATGTCTTTTTGGTATTTGCGTACTCAGCTTTGTTTATCCAGTCCTTTAACTGAAATTTTAATGTTTTAGCTTTGTCATATGGTATAATATTTTGCAGAATTTTCTCTAAGCTTTCCTCTATACAATCTCTGTCCGTTAATGCAAGAACACTATCACAACACCTTTGGCGAATTTCTTTATCGCCTATTCCATAATGCTTTTTCAGTAAATCATCTAATCTATGTGGAAATTCCACAATTTTTTGAATGATAGACTCATTCCTAACAAGTTCCTTATATTTACTTCCCGGCTGCAAAGAAACAGGGATTTTTCTGCCCTCATAATTTAAATCCGGAATCGAAACTAAGTGTTGATATGATTCTATCATGGGATAATTTATGTACAACTGTCCCATATCAGTCACATCAGAAAATTTGCGTTGCATTTGCGTAATTTTTCTTTCCGAAAAATTTGTATCATGTCTTTCATAATCAAATACCAGCAATATTTTTGTAAAATCACTTTTATATCGTACGTTATCTGGTGTCTTTTTCTTGCTGATTACAAATGGCAAATCAACATCTATTTCTTCTTCAACCCAATCATCTCCATACATCTTTACGATATCCTCGTAAAGCATATAAATATTAGTACCATATATCAAGACATTATTGAAATCAATGTCTACTTCCGGAAAACATTTAAAAATAAGCCAAAACAATTCATTTTTCTCGTGATTTCCTTCTACAATCAACAAGGTCTGATTTCGTTTTCTCTCTTGCACTTTATATTTACTCATATTTCTCAAACTCCCCACTGATATACATCTTTTCAAGATTATGTCCCTCTCTTAGTTCACGCTGTGTCGCATTACACAACGATGTCAAAGTTCCACTGCTTGACAAGATAAACAAACAATCCGGTCTCATTAAGCGATTCGTCATCAAATTTGTATTATGTGATGTCATAATAATCTGGCAGCGTGGATATTTTTTCTTAAGAAATTGTATCACATTCTGAGCCATTTCATAATGATAAAAGGCATCAAACTCATCCAGATATACTAATGAAGCTTCTTTTACGCGAAAGATAAGCCTGCGATATAAAGTAAGCAGCGCTAAGGTTCCACTTGATGCATTACTCAAAAAAGGAATTAATTTCTCATGGGCAAAATAGAGTTCGTTATGATCATCCGGCAGTTTTTTTAATGCAAGCTTACACTCTATCCCCATTTCATTAAAAAATTCTTCCAAATCATTTAAATTCTCTGAATCCTCCAAATACTCAAAGAAACCATCATTCATTCTTCGTGAACGATATGACATTCCATTTCCAATGGTAATCATCATCATTCCTCTAACATAATTTATTAAACAATTTAATACCGAATCGTTTTTTAATGCCACATTACCAATTAACCATTTAAGGAATGGTAATCTAGCTTTTCTATTCTCTTCTACTGTTTCCTCTACTTCTATCGACTGTAAATACCGCTCTACATTTGCAGTTTCCGCATCAATATATTTTAAGTTATTAAACTCATACTCTCCTCTAAGGAAGTCACACTTAAATACAGAAATTCCATTTATAATAAGTTCTTCGTCTCGAAGTTCTCGGTTTGAAAAGCGTGTATATTGATAAATGATTTCGTCATCACCAAATCCAAATGTATAAGAAAATTTGGCATAATCTTCCGACGAATCTGCATTAAGAATCATGGAATTTTCAACATATACCGATTCAACAATCATCAAATAAACGATATCGATAAGCGCTTTTCCTAAATTGGTTTTACCGGTTGCATTTTTTCCATAAATAAGCATCTTAGTAATTATATTATCTGAAATACAATCCGTACTAAACTGATAACCTGCAATGTTCTCAAAATCTATTTTTATTTCATCCCTAAAATTCTTATAATTACTTAGTGCAAATTTTTTTAGCATAAAATATACCATCCTTTCAAACATTCTCTGCGGATATTCTAATAATAGTATACTCAATTTTAGAGTATTTTACAATATGCAGCCGTAAAAAAATTACGGCTGCATAGGGTTGGACTTCTTTTCTCTACTAGATTGCAATTTAAGGCTCTAAATCATCTTCTAAATTATGATAAGACTTTTCTGAAACATCATAACTTTCTTCTCTAGGTATTTTTTCCAATAATTCATCTAGGCTCTCTTTTTTAATTTCCTTTTTATCTTCTTGATTTACAACCGGTATCATAGGTTGTTGAGTTTGATTATTTTCTTCTTTCCGTTTCGTATCTTTTTCTTTCTTTTCTTTTGGGGGATTATCGATGTTCGTATGCCCCAGTTCCAACTCCAACTCTCTTAATTCATCATTGCTACCTTTTTTTCTCTTTTTTTTAAACATTAGCTTTCACCTCCTTTCTTTCACCCTAGTAATAATATGTCTGTCGACATAGCCTAATTTTAAACAAAATATTTTTTTCTTATATTACTGCGTTATATGTATAAAGGAGAGGAAACAATAAAATCATTTCCTCTCCTAGGATTTAGCATTTAAATTTTCACTTATTAGCTATGTTAATAAACTTCTTACCTACCTTAACCTTTACTGCAAACTTATTTTTTAAGATAAGTTTTTTGGCCTTCTTCTTAACGATACACTTTTTCTTCCCTTTAGGAGATAAGGTGTATACTTTACCTTTTTTAGTTAAGAAGACAAGGTTGCCACTTTTCTTTATGAATGCAGCTGACTTAATTCCAGAATATTTCTTACTCTTGTTGCTTCCTTTCCAAGTAAGTTTACCCTTTGCAAGTTTGTACTTGCTAGTTACTTTATTTCCAATAGAAAGACAGGAATAACCAGCTTTCTTTTTAACAACTTTCTTTGTTGTAACTGTTTTTGGTGTAACAACAGGATCAGTTGTGTTTTTTGGAGGAGTAGTAGGGGTAACTTTTGGAGTTGCAGGAGGAGTAGACACTGGTGCGGTCGGAGTAGGCGTTGGCGTAGGACTGTCAGGAATACCATAGTAAGCTTTCATTTCCGACATTGTTAATGTTGGATAAGTATCTCCAGAAAAAGTTCTAAAACCAATAACATAGTTGTTGTCTTCATCAAGTATTAATTCTTTAACATTATCGATACCTATTTCTTCATTATTTACTGATATAAAGATGGCGTTTAGGCCAGGAGCATCGGATGCTAAGTCATAATTCCACCAAAGTATAATATTGTCAGAATCAATACAGTATATAGTTCCTAATTTGTCAAATCCTATATCTGAAGCGTCAGGTAGAGGCTCAGAATATCCATTTTCTTTTACCTTGAAGAATAAGCTACCATCTGAATATAAAGTTAATATCCGTTCGGTCCCATTAACAGTACAACTACAAGTTTTAATTACAGTTGGTGCGTTATCCTGAGAGTCTGCCTTGCTTACAAATGTAAAATCTAAAGAGGATACTGTTAATGCAATTAACAGTATTAAAAGATAGTGTATAATATTTTGTGTAAACGATAGTTCCTTTAG
>CALELW010000284.1 GCA_937902905.1 uncultured Clostridium sp.
TGTGACGGCGAAAATGTATTGGTTGTGATTGAGGGACTTTCTATGTATTTACAAGAAAAAGATGTGCTACAGATGTTTTCCATTATAGAGAAAACTTTTCCGAAAGTTACCGTTATGATTGAGACGATGTCGCCGTTTGTTGTGCGCCATATAAAGGAAAAATCAATTGAAGGCAGTAATGCAAAATTTACATGGGGTGTCAAAAACGGAAAATTGCTGCAAAAGCTTGTGCCGGCATTTTCCTATAAAGAAGAAGTAAGCCTGATTGAGGGAATGAAAAAAATGATGCCGATATATCGTGTGATTGGAAAAATTCCGGGGACAAAAATTTTCTCAAATAACATTATTGTTTTGGAGAAAAAATAATGTGGTTTCAAGACATGGTGCCTTTAATCTGCTGCCATCATACAATGATAACAACAAACATAAGGCGGGCAGATACCGATGAAGGAAAGGACAAAAGTGATTGTGGATGATACAACAATTTATGAGGTGGATTTAGCGTGTTATGAATCACTAACACCAGAGGAGAAGAGAAAATATTTTCCGCAGACATGGGAAGAGGAACGCAGACTGCATCAGAGAAACAGTTCTAATTTAATGAATCGAAAATAAAAAATGAGGCGGTTATCCGCCCCATTTTTTTGCGTCCATAGGGGTTCGATTCCCCTAATGATTACGCACGCCTCAATTAGCAGCCGCAGCCGAATCCACCGAATCCGTTATTGCCTCCACAGCAGCAGAGGATAATGAGAATCCAAATGATGCAGCTGCAATCACCGCCCATGCCGCCGCCAAAGCCGTTACCACAGCCGCCGCAGCAAAGAAGTAAAAGGATAATAATCCAGCAGCAGGAAGAATTGTTCTCGTTGCAGGAGCATCCTCCGCCACAGTTTGTTGCTGACAAATCACTCATAGGTTTGCCTCCTAAATTTCATTTACACTGTTATCCTATGCAGGGTGGCTTGGGTGATTTACACAAAAAAATGAAAAAAAAGACGGAAATATTTTATTTGCATATAGACAGAGAATATACTATAATATTGACAGCATTATGATTAGTGATAATATGGCTTTTTTGCGTTAGATAGTGAGAGAAAAAAAGATAAAATGAAAAAGAGGGATTCACGACGATGAAACGATACCAGTGGATGGGGATTATGCTGAGCCTTGTTTTGCTTCTGTGCTCGTGCGGTACGGACAAAGAGGTTGAGAAGAAAGCCGGCGAAAGTACGAGTACACCGTCTGCAACGGCGAGCGTTACGCCGTTGATTTCAGAGGATGAGGCTTTTTCAGAGGCAGAGAAGATTGTAAAAACAATGACAATTGAACAAAAAGTAGGACAGATGTTTTTGGTGGATTTACTGCAGTTAGATGCATCACCATCGGTGGACGGAACCGCTTATAAGGCGACGGACAGCATGAAACAGGCAATTATTGATTATCACCTGGGTGGCGTCTATCTTACGAAGGAAAATATTAAGTCGCAGAAGCAGACGAAAAAACTGGTGCAGAATTTACAGGCGAGCGTTGTATCAGGAAGTGCGCTTTACGTTGCTGTAGAGGAAGACGGCGGTGGAGAAAATTCCATTTCTGCCAAAGTTGAGGATTTAAAAGATACCGGTTATGTTACCCCAAAAGAAATGGGACAAAATATGACGGCAAACCAGATTTATGAATCGGGGAAAACGATTGCCGGAGAATTGACGAAAATCGGTATAAATCTGAATCTGGCGCCGGTGGCGGATTTGGCAAGTGACCAAAATCCATCGTATGCAATGCGCTGCCTGGGAAGTGATGCGGATGGCGTGGCAGATTTGTTGGATGATTTTGTAAGTGGCATGCGCGAGGGCGGACTTTCCGTGACGCTTAAGACTTTTCCGGGAATTGGTAATGTTTCTGCGGATGTGACAGAGTCAATTGCCGAAAATACAGACAGTCTGATGACGATACGTGATACGAATTTTGTGCCGTATGCGAGCGGAATTCAGGCAGGCGCTGACTGCGTGATGGTGAGCAATGCCGCATACAGTAAGTTGACGGTGAAAAAAGTACCGGCATTTATGTCGCAGGATATTGTGACGAAACTTTTACGGGAAGAACTCGGATTTGATGGAATTGTTATGACAAGCCCACTCAATGATAATGTGATAGAGAACAATTATACAAATGAATTTGCCGTAGTGGAAGCGGTAAAAGCAGGATGCGATTTAATCGTCCTGCCGGGGAATTTCAAGGAGTGCTATGAGGCTTTAATTACTGCCGTGGAGGAAGGCAGGATTGATGAAAAAGTGATTAACACATCCGTCCGGCGAATCTTACAGAATAAGATTCAAAGGGGCATACTTGTGTTAGAATAAACAGCAAAAGGAAGGACTTGAAATGAACTCACAGGTTGATGAAACTTATTACGATGGACTGCATGAAGAGTGTGGTGTTTTCGGTGTCTATGATTTGGATGGCGGTGATGTTGCCTCCACAATTTACTATGGACTTTTCGCTTTGCAGCACAGAGGTCAGGAAAGCTGTGGTATTGCGGTCAGCGATACAAAAGGACCGAAAGGAAAAGTATTGTCTTCAAAAGGCATGGGACTTGTCAATGAAGTCTTTGATTCTGAAAAACTTGAAAAACTCAAAGGAAATATCGGGGTTGGACATGTCCGCTACTCGACGGCAGGTGCGAGCAATGGACAGAATGTACAGCCGTTAGTATTAAATTATGTCAAAGGTATTCTTATGTTAGCGCATAACGGAAATCTGGTAAATGCGCCGGAACTTCGCAAAGAACTGGAATACACAGGAGCTATTTTCCAGACGACCATTGATTCGGAAGTTATTGCGTACCACATTGCGAGAGAGCGTTTGAAAACGGGTACGGTAGAAGAAGCTGTGAAAAATGCGATGAAGAAATTAAAAGGTGCATATTCACTTGTGATTTCCAGTCCGAGAAAATTGATTGGTGCCCGCGACCCATTTGGTTTTCGTCCTCTGGTGATTGGAAAACGGGATAACAGTTATCTGCTTGCCAGCGAAACCTGTGCACTCGATGCGGTTGGTGCAACGTTTGTCCGGGATGTAAAACCGGGGGAAATTGTCATGTTAGACAAAAACGGTATTACATCGGATGAAAGTCTCTGCACGGTAAAACCGGCAAGATGTATTTTTGAATATATTTATTTTGCAAGACCGGACAGCTATGTGGATGGCGTGAGTGTTTATAATTCGCGTATTATGGCAGGAAAAATTCTTGCCCAGATGCATCCGGCAGAAGCGGATATTGTCATTGGAGTGCCGGATTCCGGAAATGCGGCTGCGATGGGATTTGCCCTGGAGTCAAATATTCCGTATGGCGTTGGTTTTATCAAGAACAGTTATGTTGGAAGAACGTTTATTAAACCCAAACAGTCTGCCCGTGAGTCCAGTGTAAACATTAAATTGAATGCCTTGAAAGAAGTGGTTAGTGGCAAGCGTGTTGTGATGGTCGATGATTCGATTGTGCGCGGTACGACGAGCGGCCACATTGTAAAAATGCTCAAAGATGCCGGAGCGACTGAGGTGCATGTAAGAATCAGTTCGCCGCCATTTTTGTTTCCATGCTATTTTGGAACCGACGTGCCAAGCTGCGACCAGCTGATTGCACATGACCACACGGTATCCCAGATTTGTGAGTTGATTGGAGCGGATTCGCTTGGTTACTTAGATGGCGAAAGACTGCCGGAATTGATTGAGGGAGAAACCGGTTACTGCGATGCGTGCTTCTCCGGAAATTACCCGGTAGAGCCGCCAACCGAAGATATTCGTGGAAGTTTTGAACCGTAAATAGGTGTTAAGGAAAAACCTTGGCACTATTTTATAAAAGGATAGAGAAAGGAAAGAAAGAATATGAGTACAGACAGATATGTAAGCCCGTTGTCGGAGAGATACGCCAGCAAAGAAATGCAGTTTATTTTCTCGCCGGACATGAAATTCCAGACTTGGAGAAAATTATGGATTGCATTAGCAGAAACTGAGAAAGAACTTGGCTTAAAGGATGCAGATGGAAATCCACGCATCACAGACGAGCAGATTGAGGAGTTAAAAGCACATGCGACAGATATCAATTATGATGTTGCAAAAGCTCGCGAAAAAGAAGTTCGCCACGACGTAATGAGCCATGTATATGCATATGGCAAACAGTGTCCAAAGGCAGCAGGAATTATTCACCTCGGAGCAACTTCCTGCTATGTTGGTGATAATACAGACGTCATTATCATGACCGAAGCACTTAAATTAGTAAAGAAAAAACTGGTGAATGTCATTTCCGTATTATCTGATTTTGCAATGAAATACAAAGACCTTCCGACGCTTGCATTTACTCATTTTCAGCCGGCACAGCCGACAACAGTTGGTAAGCGTGCAACGCTTTGGATTCAGGAACTTGTGATGGATTTGGAAGATTTGAATCACGTGCTGTCTCATATGAAACTTCTTGGTTCAAAAGGAACTACCGGTACACAGGCAAGTTTCCTTGAACTGTTTGACGGTGATGAGAGCAAATGTAAAGAAGCGGACAAACTGATTGCAAAGAAAATGGGATTTGACGCATGCTTCCCTGTTTCCGGACAGACCTATTCCCGTAAATTGGATACACGCGTAGTAAATGTACTTGCCGGCATTGCAGCCAGCGCACATAAATTCTCAAACGATATCCGCCTTCTTCAGCATTTGAAAGAAGTGGAAGAGCCATTTGAAAAGAGCCAGATTGGTTCCTCTGCAATGGCTTACAAGAGAAACCCAATGCGAAGCGAAAGAATTGCATCCCTGTCCCGCTATGTGATGATTGATGCCTTGAACCCGGCGATTACATCGGCAACCCAGTGGTTTGAGAGAACGCTCGATGATTCCGCAAACAAGCGTCTGAGTGTAGCAGAAGGCTTCCTCACAATCGACGGTATTTTGGATTTGTTCTTAAATGTAGCCGATGGACTTGTTGTTTACGATAAAGTAATCACAAAACGTCTCATGTCCGAACTTCCATTTATGGCAACCGAAAACATCATG
>CALELW010000285.1 GCA_937902905.1 uncultured Clostridium sp.
AAATCCTGTGGGTGGTGACACCCGTACCGGTTCGATTCCGGTTACCAGCATTTGAAAAAGAGAATTACCAATTGTGGTAGTTCTCTTTTTTTACAAAAAAGCATAAAATAGGTGAGAATAAGGAGTATTTGGGAGAGGACGGATATGTCAATTTACCTTGTGAAAGAAGGAGATACCATTGATAAAATAGCGGGCTTGTATGATGTTTCGGTTGAGGAAATAGCCTACATCAACCAGATTCCGTATCCGTATCGTTTGGCGGTCGGAGAGGCACTTTTGATTCCGGATGGTGCGTCACTTGGAGTGAAAATGACGGCGACAGCAAATGGCTATGCCTATCCGTATATCAGCCCATGGGTATTGCGTCAGACACTTCCCTATATGAGTGGGCTGCTTATCTTTTCCTATGGATTTACAGAGGAGGGCGAATTGATTCAACCGGTGCCATCCGATGATGCAATACGCCAGACGGCAGAGGAATATGGGAGGGATACATATCTGACCTTGACGCCGATTGGACCGGATGGGAAATTCAGTAACAGCCGGATTCATGCGGTGCTTACAAGAGAAGAGAGTACGGAGCGGCTGCTTAACGAACTGCAAAGAGAAGTCAGGGAGAAAAATTTCCGTGGCGTTGATGTTGATTTTGAGTATATTTTGAAAGAGGACAGGGATTTATTTACGGCATTTGTGCGAGAACTGCGGGTTCGTATGAATGAAGAGGGGTATCTCGTGAGTGTGGCGCTGGCACCAAAAACATCGGCGGACCAGCCGGGACTTTTATATGAGGGAAAAGATTATGGGGGACTTGGTGAGGCGGCAAATCAGGTGCTTCTTATGACGTATGAGTGGGGATATAAATATGGGCCGCCAATGGCGGTTGCGCCACTTAATAAAGTAAGGCAGGTTGTGGAGTATGCACTGACGGAAATCCCATCGGAAAAAATATTATTAGGAGTGCCAAATTACGGATATGACTGGATTCTTCCTTTTATGAGGGGGGAGAGTCAGGCAGTCACGATTGGACATGTGGAGGCGGTGCAGATTGCAATTAACAACAGTGCTGTAATCGAATTTGATGAGACGGCGCAGTCACCGTATTTTACCTACGAAAGAGACAATGTATGGCATGAGGTGTGGTTTGAGGATGTGAGAAGTTTATCCGCAAAATACAGCCTGATTAAGGAATATAACCTGCGTGGCATGGCGGTATGGCAGATTATGCGTTTGTTTCGTGCGATGTGGTTATTGTTTGATGATTTTTTTGAAAAAAGAGAATGAAAATGCAACTTTTCAGCCACAGAAATCGTTTTATTATTAGAATGAAAAACAAAGGAGGAATGGTTATGGGTAAAAAAATAATTACTTCGGTGATGACAAGTGCTTTGGCACTGTCACTGATTGTTCCGGCAGGCCCTGTGGATGCAGCAGCCGGTAAGGTGACTTACAAAGTAAAAGGAACAACACTTACGATAAGTGGAAAAGGTGAGATGCCAAAGAGCATGGTATTTGGCAAGAAATCAAAAACGAAAAATATTAAGAAGGTTGTGATAAAAAAAGGTGTCACTACCATTTCTAAGAATGCTTTTAAAAACTGTAAAAAGTTAAAAAAGGTACAACTTCCATCGACATTAAAAAAGATTTCCGGCTATGCTTTTTACAATACGGCTTTAGAGAATGTTACAATTCCAAACAGCGTTAAATACATCGGCAACTATTCTTTTTATAAATGCAAAAAATTGAAGAAGGTATCAACACCGGCTAATTTATATGCTTAA
>CALELW010000286.1 GCA_937902905.1 uncultured Clostridium sp.
AGATGAAATGACAAGATTCTCCAAAGAGAGCATCTTGCAGCAGGCAGCTACTTCTATGCTGGCTCAGGCAAATCAGTCCAACCAGGGCGTACTTTCCTTACTTCAGTAAGAAATGTTGTTCGTTTCATAGAAAAAAACCAGTCTTCGGGCCAATGTCATTAAGTTAGTAATGATATAAGCAAAAAACACCTGGCAATTATGATTTTTTTTGATAATTGCTAGGTGTTTTTGTTTATTTAAAAGTATTTTATTGTTTTTTACACACCAAAAAGACAGACTGTGTATCTGCCTTAAAAAGCATATAATAAGTAGTGATTAAGCCACTCTGTATAGAAAACTTACCGATGCCTGTGGCTTGACTTTCCGAGGGTCTTTTCGACCATGTCTTACCGGTAAGGTGTACTTTTCTATCAACTTAATCACATCAGGTGGACTAAGGTTGTGCTTTTGTCGGAGAAATTCTCTGCAAATACTTCCTGTTTTATACAATCAACTTTTCTTGCATGAAAGTTAGTTAGTCCAATAGCATACTTCAGCCACATATTTCCTTTTCCTTGTCAAGTATTTGTTACAAAACATAAAGGAATACTTGACAAGCGTTTTAAATATACTATAATGTAGTTAATTAGCAAATGACTGGTGTCCGGTCACAAAAAGAGCCCTGGAATTTTATTCCTTGGCTCTTTTTGTTTACTTTTACCTAAAGTCATGATAGAATTTTGGCATAAAATGCCAATAAAAGGAGGGAGATATATGGCAGGTTATTATAGCAAACGTCAAAAAAAATACATTGGGTTTCATTCCTATTTTTATTGCGGTATTGGTTTCATTCTTGGGACTTTAATTCATTCGCTGTTTACATGGCGCTCTGGTGTAACACATTTCATTTTCTTTTTTATTGCGATGTTTGAGCTTGTATATGCTTTGATTCAAATGCATCGGTACCGGTCATATGCCCCACTGAAAGTCAGGAAAACGGTCGAAAAAAAAAAGATACGCGGTTCTGATTTATTTACTATTGTTCTTTGTACGGTGATTGCAATTCTTGCGATTTACAAATTGGGATTCTACTAAAAAAAATAAACAGCATAAGTTCGTGTCAAATGTTCACTGCCAGTTTCTTTGGATTCCCGTAATTTTGTAGAAAAACTTTGTGACTCGTGGGTTTGAGTACGTCGGTATGTGGTGCTGGTAGTTTCAGCGCCCATACCGCTACGCACTCAACGAGCGAGAGCGCCCACGAGACGCAAAGCTTTTCTACAAAATTACGGAAAACAAAAAAGCGCAAACGAACACTTGCCACAAACTTATGCTATTTTTTTTGACTATTCTCCCACAAAATGATAAAATACAATTATATCTTTGTTTTGAGGAAAAAAACTATATACTTACGTCGGGAGGAGGTTACTTAAGATGAATTATGACGAGAGTATCTATAAAGAAAAAGCGAACAGGCGGGCACGAAAAATCTGGCTTGTTTTTGCCATTTTACTGTCAGCCAATTATGGCTCTGACACAGCAAACGGACTGCGGACCGGTCCTTATTATTTAACCTTTTTACTTCTATGCTGGGTTCCGTTTATTATCGGACAGATTCTATTAAAAGTAAAAGGTATGTCAACCGATTGGTACAAATATGAAATTGCCGTTGGATATGGTATCTTCTACTCCTTTGTACTGATTACCAGCCCATCCAACATTGCATTTACCTACATACTGCCGGTAACCAGTCTTTTGGTTTTATACAAAAATCAGAAATTTATGATTCAATACGGCATTGCCAATACGTTAATCATCATAGCCAATGCCGTCATTAAATATATGAACGGATTCAACACCGATGCCGATGTCAAAGAATTTACTTTGCAGCTTTCCTGCATCATTCTCTGCTACATCTGCTACGTAATGTCCATCCGTCATTTGAATGAATCCGACGGCTCCATGTTAAACTATGTAAAAGATGATTTACACCGCGTTGTAACAACAGTTGAGCAGGTAAAAGACGCAAGTAATTCCATTGTTGACGGCGTTACCGTTGTCCGCGAGCTTGCGGTTGAAAATAAACACGGAGCGGATGTCGTTGTACTCGGCATGAATGAACTGACCGCAAACAATCAAACCTTGCAGGATAAAACAAATTCGTCACTCGATATGACAACAGATATCAACACGCAGGTAATCAATGTTTCATCCTTAATTGAGCAGATGGTTGAACTTACGAAAGAATCCGGCGAACATGCCGCTACCAGCAGTAAAGATTTGGATGGCGTAGTTGAGACCACCTCAACCATGGCAACGTTATCCGCAGAGGTAGAAAATGTATTAAAAGATTTCAAATCCGAATTTGAGCGCGTAATTACGGAAACGGGAACGATTGAGGATATTTCAAGCCAGACAAATCTTTTGGCATTGAATGCATCAATTGAAGCAGCTCGTGCCGGTGACTCCGGTCGCGGTTTTGCCGTTGTTGCTGACCAGATTCGTGTACTGAGCACAGAAACACAGACCTCTTCCGGACAGATTCGCGATGCACTGACCCGCTTGTCCGAGACTTCCGCAAAGATGACCTCAGCAGTTGAGCAAACACTCGAACTGATTCAACAGTCTTTGGAAAAAGTCACACTGACAAACAAAAGTGTCGAAAAAATCACGGCTGATTCCAAAGAACTCGGCGACCACATTCAGGTAATCGATTCTGCCATAAAAGAAGTAGAAACCTCAAATACTCAACTGGTTTCTAACATGGAGCAGATTTCCTCGATTGTGGATAAGATGACAAAAAGTATTTCGCATTCGGATGGAACAACCCATGCGATGCTTAGTAAATATGCAGAAACCGCAACAAATATCAACAGCATTGAACATATCGTAGAAGGCTTGATGACTGAACTTGGTATCGGCGGCTTTATGGGAGTTGAAGATTTGCGTGCCGGCATGAAAGTTATGCTTTTGCCAAATGATAACAGCAAACATCCAAAAGAGTACCACGGTGAAATTGTAAAGCGTACAGACCAAAGTTTATTAGTTGCCATTGACCCTAAAAATCCTCTGCCAACTATAAAAACAACCTGGCAGATGCAGATTACGGCAGGAAATATTTTGTACTGCTGGGAATCCGTAAACTGGAAAATGGTAGAACAAGATGGCAGGAATTTGTGCCTGATTGTACTCCACTCACTTCCAAAGATTCACAACCGACGCAAATATCCACGTATGGATATATCCAATTTCTGCCGGATTACCGTACTGGAAACCGGCGAAACTTATATGGGTAAAATGGAAAATATCAGCGCGAATGGTTTTGCCTTTGTATCCGGCGATGAATTTTTCAGTGACTGCATAAACGAAAAGATTTGCATTGAGATTGAGAACTTTGAATTGGCATCACAGAGCACATTGGAGGGCCGTATTCTCAGAAGTTCCAACAACAGTGGCATTTACATTGTCGGCTGCCAGATGCCGGAAGATAATCCGGCAATTATGAAATATGTAGCAGGCAAATTGGAAAAGCAGAAAAAATCTCCCCGCCGCTAAAGACAGGGAGATTATAAGGGGAGGATAAGTATTCAACGCTTTATCCGCTGAATACAGCAAATCAAGGCAGAGGGGGAATCGACCTCGATTTGCCGGTACTACTATTGTTACCGCTTTTTAGAAACTTATACTTATTTTTTGATTTTTTACAAAAAATATGATATAGTCAGTAACGTACTATTTATATCAGGAGGAAATTAGCATGGCTTTATTACAGGAATGGCGCGAATATGCCTATAGCGAAGAAATGCAGAATTCAAAAGAAGGACAGAAATTGTGGGAGAACTATTTCACACTGGAAAAGGGTATCTATGAAAAATTGTTAGCAAATCCATCTGAAATTGTAGAAGGTACTGTACAGGAATTAGCAGACCGCTATGAAGTACCGCTTTCCATGATGGTTGGCTTTTTAGATGGTATTAATGACAGCTTGAAAGAAGCAAATCCAATTGACGAGATGGAAAAAGATACCAAAGTAAAACTTGACATCGATTTAGAGAAATTGTACTACAACATGGTAGAATGTAAGGCAGAATGGCTTTACACACTTCCACAGTGGAACGATATTCTGCCGGAAGATAAGCGCAAAGAACTTTACAAAAAGCAGAAAAATTCCGGTACAATTCACAATGAGAACCGAAAAGTCGGAAGAAATGACCCATGTCCATGTGGTTCCGGCAAAAAATATAAACAGTGCTGCGGACGCTAATAAGACCGCATCCATTTTTTTGAATGTTTTGTAATGAAATAAACATGAAAAATTAATAGATAATACATTGACGATTGCCTCAGAAACGAGTATATTAGGAATTCGAAATTTACAAAAAAAGTGAGGTATATTCAGTATGAAAGGGAATCGTTCGATGCAGGATATGACAGAGGGAAGACCAATTTCACTGATACTGAAATTTTTCTTTCCTCTTTTATTTGGAATGTTATTCCAGCAATTTTATAACTTAGTAGACACCGCCATTGTCGGAAAGTTTTTAGGCCCCAACGATTTGGCGGCAGTTGGTGCTACAGGTTCCGTGAACTTTTTAATTCTCGGATTCTGTATGGGCGTCTGCAATGGTTTTTCCATCCCAGTTGCCCAGAAATTCGGTGCAAAAGATGAGAGCGGTCTTCGTCGTTTTGTAGCAAACAGCGTTTGGCTCTCTATCATTTTTGCCGCTGTTATGACCGTTGTAGTCTGTATTTTGTGCCGTCAGATTTTAATTTGGATGGACACTCCGGCAAATATTTTAGATGGCTCCTACCGCTATATCTTTGTGATATTTTTAGGAATCCCTGTCACCTACTTATATAACCTGCTCTCCGGTATTATGAGAGCTCTTGGCGACAGCAAAACACCGCTCATTTTTCTCATTATGTCCTCGGTCTTAAATATTCTTTTTGACCTTGGTGCAATTTTGATTTTACACATGGGCGTTGCAGGAGCTGCGTGGGCTACCGTTACTGCACAGGGTATTTCCGGCGTTTTGTGTTTGATTTACATGAAAAAGAAATATACGATTTTGAAAATTTCAAAGGATGAATGGAAATTAAACGGAAGCTGCATTGCCAGACTCTGTGGTATGGGAATTCCTATGGGACTTCAGTATTCGATTACAGCAATCGGCAGTGTCGTTTTGCAAACTGCCGTAAACCGTCTTGGCTCCACCGCAGTTGCAGCTGTTGCCTCCGGCGGAAAACTTGCCATGTTCTTCTGCTGTCCGTTTGACGCAATGGGTTCCACAATGTCCACATATGCCGGACAGAACTTAGGTGCCCAGAAACTTGACCGTGTAGACAAAGGAATTTTCGCATGCAGCGGGTTAGCTCTTGTTTATTCTGTGATTGCCTGTGCTGCCCTTTTGTTTACCGGACAATATTTAGCACTTTTGTTTGTCGACGGCACAGAAACCCAGTTAATCGAAATGATTGCTGCATTCCTTCGTTGGAACTGCATTTTCTATTTCCCATTGGCACTCGTAAACATTGTTCGTTTTACGATTCAGGGATTGGGATTTGGAAAATTAGCGATTTTAGCCGGTGTTTGTGAAATGGCTGCCAGAAGTATTGTCGGATTCTATTTTGTTCCTGTATTCGGATTCACCGCCGCCTGCCTGGCAAGCCCAATCGCCTGGATGTTAGCGGATGTATTTTTGATTCCGGCGTATTTTCTTGTGGTGAGGTATTTAAAGAGGGAACTTTGTATAAGCTAGTTTTTTAATTTCATAATTCTTTCTCCTAAATAAATTGGTATCTCTTGTGCCGCTCCCGCTTGGCAAACGCGTAAGGGTATCGACATGTAAACTACACATGTCTCATACCCACGTGTTTGCAGCACAATCAATACCAATTTATTTTAGGAGAAACTATCAGAAATTAAGAACCTCTCATCAAAGATTCCATCCATTTCTTTTTCACCGCAATTAACTTTCTAATATTTGGTTATGATACATTTGCGGTCGATATTCGCAGCATTTTAGGGTTCCGGTAATTTAACAAAAAAGATGGCTGGAGAGTGGGTTTGAA
>CALELW010000287.1 GCA_937902905.1 uncultured Clostridium sp.
CGTGCTCCTTCTTATGACAAAGCATTATTTGAAATGGGTATTCCGGTACTCGGCCTTTGCTACGGTGCCCAGTTGATGATGCACGTGCTGGGTGGAACGGTGGAGAAAGCGCCGGTTCGTGAGTACGGAAAAACCGACGTTCACGTAAATACCAATTCAGCATTGTTTACGGATGTCAGCGAAGACACCGTATGCTGGATGAGCCATTTTGATTATATTTCTAAGGTGGCACCGGGATTTGATATCTGTGCACATACGGCAGATTGTCCGGTGGCAGCCGCTGAAAATCCATCGGAGAAATTGTACGCCATTCAGTTCCATCCGGAAGTGCTTCACACCAAAGAGGGAACGAAAATGCTTTCCAACTTTGTTTACAATGTATGTCATTGTTCCGGTGACTGGCGCATGGATTCGTTTGTTGAGCATCAGATTAAGGCAATCCGTGAAAAAGTCGGCAATGGCCGCGTGCTCTGCGCTCTTTCCGGCGGTGTTGACAGCTCGGTTGCAGCCGTGCTTCTTTCCAGAGCCATCGGCGACCAGCTCACCTGCGTCTTTGTAGACCAGGGCCTTCTCCGTAAAAATGAAGGCGATGAAGTAGAAGCAGTATTCGGCCCGGACGGCGACTATGATTTGAATTTTATCCGCGTCAATGCGCAGGATCGTTTTTATGAAAAATTAGCCGGTGTCGAAGAACCGGAGAAGAAAAGAAAAATTATCGGCGAAGAATTTATTCGCGTTTTCGAACAGGAAGCAAAAAAAGTAGGAGCCGTTGATTTCCTCGTACAGGGAACCATTTATCCGGATGTTGTAGAGAGCGGCTTAGGCGGTGAATCCGCTGTCATCAAGAGCCACCACAACGTCGGCGGTCTCCCGGATTATGTTGATTTCAAAGAAATCATCGAGCCTCTCCGTGACCTTTTTAAAGATGAGGTTCGCAAGGTTGGTCTCGAACTCGGCATTCCGGAATACCTTGTATTCCGTCAGCCATTCCCAGGTCCGGGACTTGGAATTCGTATCATCGGCGAGGTAACCGCTGAAAAAGTCCGCATCGTGCAGGACGCAGACGCAATTTACCGTGAAGAAATTGCAAAAGCCGGTCTCGACCGCGACATCAACCAGTATTTTGCCGCCCTCACAAACATGCGCAGCGTCGGCGTTATGGGTGATGAGAGAACGTACGATTATGCCGTTGCACTTCGTGCCGTGAAGACCATAGATTTCATGACCGCAGAAAGCGCAGATATTCCGTTTGAGGTGTTGCAGACAGTAATGACGAGAATCATAAATGAGGTTAAGGGAGTCAACCGAGTATTCTATGATTTGACTAGTAAGCCGCCTGGAACGATTGAGTTTGAATAGGAAGAAAATAGCGGGAAGCCTTGTAAATAGGGGCTTCCTGGTTTTGATGTAAGCAGAAACATACATGTTAAAAGGAAGAATAAAAAGAAAAACTTGACACAATCATAATTGTTTGGGGACACAACAAGGTTGGTGTGTATTGGCTAGTTTGTCGAAGTATTTGATGAATAAGGCTAATGAGACCTTTAAAGAAGATGATTTTACATATTTTTTGCGTCATTCTTTGATATAAAAGCACTTGATTTTGTAAAAGATAGAATATTAAGTGTTATTAATAGTGGAGAAGCAAAAATTTTGAATTAGATATAGATACATATTTTACTTGGCAGACTACTTAGCATGAGTCAAGCATTAGTTGGTACTGGTATTAAT
>CALELW010000288.1 GCA_937902905.1 uncultured Clostridium sp.
CTTCTCTGTCACTTTATTTTCCTCCTTAACATTATTGCTTTACTATTTTGAAATTTTTTATCTTTTCACAATGAGGTTTTTCATTCTCATGATAATACGCATCAACGTTGCACATCATTGTCCCAAGATTTATCCAATTTATTCTTATTATTGTAATTTCAATATTACAGCTATTATCTTGTATCATCACTTTTGAACCTTGTGTGATAATAGGTGTTTCAGCTAAAATGTCCATTTTAAAAGAAAATGTCGTTCGAATCATTTTCCCTTTCGTTTCTTCATCGTAAAATAGACAGGATTGTTTTTGCTCCCGGCAGTTACCGCCTTGTGTATAATGTTTTTTACATGTTGTACAGTTCATTTGAAACCATCCAATGTTAATTCGTAGAATCTATTTCTTTTACACTGATAATATTTTCATACATACTCAGTAATTGCACTCTATACCCTACTACTGTGATTTCGTATGTATGATTTTCTTTTAATTTTCCCTGCATATCTGAACTGTTCCATTTTCCTCTCATATATGCATCAGTGTTTTCAAATACCATAGATTGTCCATTTTCATCATCTGCAAAAATAAGGTATCTGGATGTTGCTTTTTTACCCGATGTGACAACGCTTTCTTTGTCTGTTACAGTTACCACATAGGTATGGTCATTATATTGTACTTGTACCAAAAAACAAATTGCTAAAAATACAATCATTGAAACTGCAACCACTGTAAACTTATCATGTTTTTTATTAATTTTCATTTTTCCTCCATTTTTTAATACATTCACTTTTTCTAAATTCTCATATATGTATCATTTTTATAAGTACATTATACCATATGCATACCGTTAAGTCAATATCGTTAAATAAAAAAAGAGCCGACCTTTAAGGTCAGCTCTTTTTAGTCCGTATTTATCTCTCGCTCAATCCTCAAAAGATTGGCTTCTCCTTGCAGTTGAGCAAGAAAATCATCAAGTCCGTCAAAATCTTCGGTTTTGACAAACTTTTTTATGTCAGCACTCATTGTTGGATGTTTTTCAATGAGTGAATTGACATCGTTCAAATTGGCGTGGCTACGAACTACCACTTCCAACTGAACATAAGACTGCAATTTTTGATTTGCTTCCATAAGAAGCGCAGAGAGTTGCGGTCTAAAGTGTTCTCTCTGTTCTTTTGTCATCTGGTGGATATTTCGGTAATACTTACCGAACAAACTCACCACTTGACTGCGGAGGACTTCATCCTCATCCTCCGCTATTTTTATTGTTTCTGTTTCTCTTTCCATCAGTACCATTCTTTGTCCTCTCTTTCTGATTCCGCAAAGCCGTACTGTCTCGTGGCATTATAACCACGATTTAATCCGAATAAATCGGATAACTCCTCTCTTTCGAGGCGTTTTTCCTCCTCGAAAAGCTCTCGTCTTTCTTCTGTTGTCATTTTTGCCATTTTTGCCATGATAAAATCCTCACTTTCTCCCTTTAAAAGGGTAACAAAAAAAGAGACAAGTCATAACTCGTCTCTTTTTGTTGGTTTATTAGTTTATTGTTTATGAGTACATAATACCATAAGCATTCTGATTTTACAAGTACAATTTACAATTCGTATTCCTGCAATTTACAAGCCATTGGAATCAACCTTTTAGACAACTCTTCTCGGAGATATTTAACATCAAGTCCATCTCCTCCCATTCCAAAGCGTACTCTGTCTAATGCATCTGCGTCTTTTACAATGCAATATAGTTGCCAGACTCTATTTTTATACTCTTCGCCTTTATCCTTTGCCATTTCATCAAGATAATTCCGGACAATCTCGTCGTCCAGACAATGAAAGGTGATTAAATACTCTATTATATCATCATTCCCTTTGTCTTTTTTTGAACACTTCGCAACTCAGTTTTCCGTGCATGTCATCTACCATGTCATTTCGCCTTCCAATGTCGTGATATGTTATTGCAGTTATGAGTTTATTCATATCTTCCATTACTGTATAGCGAATATCTTCATCCTCAAGCCCATATTTATCCATTACCAGATTGTGATACAGGTATTCTGCTAGTAAAAGAACTCTCCAAGTGTGAGAAGCTTCGTGACATGCATGTAAATCTATGCTTTGTTTGTATAATCTTTGAATTCCTTTAATTTGCCCGGCAACGTCATTCTTCACATTATCCAAATCATCATAGTCGTGAACCACCTATTGTCTAAAGCCAATGGGCTTCCTGCTTCGCAGACCTCGCAACCTACTATCTCCACAGGCGTTAATTCGGACAGTTCCTGCCCTATATTGTTATTCCTTTTATGCTATTTGTCTTAATCCTTTTTCCAATATATTCTTTGCCGCATTGATGTCCCTGTCATGCGTTGTGCCACAGACAGGACATGCCCATTCCCTTACGGACAGTTTTTTTGTTTCCGTATTTTGGTATCCACAAACGGAGCACAGCTGACTGCTGGCATAAAATGTATCTATTTTGACATATTTCCTGCCATTCCACTTTGCCTTATATTCTAACTGTCTTGTCAGCTCATACCATGATGCATCACTTATGGACTTTGCCAAATGATGATTTTTTACCATGTTTTTTATCTGCAAATCTTCCGAAACTATCACTTGGTTTTCGCTGATAATCTCATGCGACATCTTGTGCAGATAATCTTTTCTGGTATTTGTTATTTTCTCGTGGCATAATGCTATCTTTTTCTTTATTTTGTAGTAGTTTTGGCTTCTTTTTTCTTTGTGCGCTAACTGTCTTTGCAGTTTTATCAGTTTCTTTTCGTATTTTCTGATAATTTTTGGATTTCCGTATTTTTTTCCATCAGAAGTAATACATAACTCCTTAACACCTAAATCTATTCCTGTTTTTTGATTTGTATGTGGCAGTTCCGTGTGTTCTGTTTCCACTAAAATTGATACATAATATTTTCCACTCGGAACTTGTGATATTGTTGCTGATTTTATCTGTCCGCTAAAAATTCTATGCAGTTTTGCTTTTACATCTCTTAATTTAGGCAGTTTTACTCTATTACACTTGAAATCTACTGTTATATTGCAATTCGTAAAATTTGTTGTATATGACTTATGATTATCGTGTTTACTCTTAAACTTCGGATAACCTGCGTGTTCCTTAAAAAATTTCTGGTATGCAATATCCATGTGGTAAATTGCATTTGTCAGAGCAAATTTATCCACTTCTTTCAGCCATTCATACTCTTTTTTTAATTGTCTGTTGCAGTAATTGTTACAGTCGGTTTTACTAACTGATTTTTTCTCTTTCTCATACGCTTCTTTCCGGTATGCCAGTGTCTGATTATACACAAAACGGCAACAGCCAAATGTTTTTGCTATCTGCACTTTCTGCACA
>CALELW010000289.1 GCA_937902905.1 uncultured Clostridium sp.
GTAACATACCTCGTTTCCTCCTAAGATTATATCTTATTAGGTCGGTGTGTTACAATTATAGTTTAGCACAACAGATATAGGCGGAAGTATAGATGACATTTTAGAGAAGATAATTGCTTATTATGAAAAGATTGACAAACGCAGATTAAACCGTTAGGCAGATAGGGAATTGAGATGAAAACATACTTTTTCGGCAGGGAAGGAGGAATGTGAATTAATTATATCATCAAAAGGAAAAAATGCTATTGCTATCCACTTTGGAAAAAGCTGGATTTTGCATTAAATGAAGTGTTAGAGAAAACGACATTGCAGGATCTTATTGACTGGAAAAATGAAAAAGAAGCATAATTTATGTGAATGCTTACAAGAGTATTTGCCTAAATATTTTGAAATAATTTAAACGCATAATTTCCTCTGTTTTCCACATACTACCCATACAGTATAAATATGGAAAAGCATGTAGAGAACAGGAGGAAAATTTTTTATGAAAGCAACAGGAATTGTACGAAGAATCGATGATTTGGGGCGTGTGGTCGTGCCAAAAGAAATCCGGAGAACATTAAGAATTCGCGAGGGTGAACCGCTTGAAATATTTACAAACCGCGAAGGAGGCATTGTATTAAAGAAATATTCACCGATAGGAGAGCTTGCCGCATTTGCCAAAGAATATGTGGAGGCGGTTGCGCAGGTGGCGAAATGCACCGTTTGTGTGACAGACAGAGACCAGATTGTGGCGGCAGCAGGACCGGGAAAAAAGGACTATGCCGGAAAAATCATTCACCGTGAATTGCTGGAAGCAATTGAGGACAGACGGACAATTCTCGCAACGGATGCCGAACCAGACTTCAGCCAAGTAACAGAGGACGAGACAGAAGTATTTTCCGAGGCAGCGGCAACAATTTTAGCAGAAGGTGACGCAATCGGAATGGTACTTTTACTGTCCCGCGACACCGAACGCATATTTGGTGATTTTGAGCAAAAAATGGCGATTTGCGGCGCAAACTTTCTAGGACGGCAGATGGAACCCTAAACCCTGATAGATAAAATTTCAAGGTGATAACGCAGAAAAAGTTTCTGTTAAATATTCGATGTCAACTTATTTGGATTCCAGTAATTCCGTTGAAAAACTTTGCGGCGATGTGGGTTTTGAGTGCGTCGGTATGAGGTGCTGGTAGTTTCAGCACCCATACCGCTACGCATTCAATTAGTGAGAACGCCCACGGGACGCAAAGCTTTTCAACGGAATTACGGAAACATAAATAATTTGACAACGAACATTTACCACAAACAATATGCAGAAAAACCTTGACAATTACTACCAAAAAGGTTATATATAGATGTATAGGTTGTACAAATCTAGCAAATAATTTATTGAGGAGGATATAATCCATGAATAAGACTGAATTAGTAGCAGCTATGGCTGAGAAAGCAGAATTATCTAAGAAAGACGCTGAGAGTGCATTGAAAGCATTCGTAGACGTTGTTACAGATGAATTGAAAAAAGGTGAAAAAGTACAGTTGGTTGGTTTCGGTTCTTTCGAAGTTGCTGAGAGAGCAGCAAGAGAAGGTATCAACCCATTGACAAAACAGCCGATGAGCATTCCTGCTTCTAAAGCTCCTAAATTCAAAGCCGGCAGAGGTTTGAAGGACGCTGTGAACGCATAATCTTACGATTGTTATTATGGATTTTTGGAGCACTTTGCTATCGCATATAGCAGAGTGCTCTTTGTTATGCTTTGTTAAACTGTGGATGAAACCGCATGTGAGGCAGGACTTGACAGAAGAAGGGAGATTTTTTATGAGACTGGATAAATACTTAAAGGTATCCCGCCTGATTAAGCGCCGTACTGTGGCGAATGAGGCGTGCGACGCCGGACGAATTTTAGTCAATGATAAGGTGGCAAAAGCATCTTTAAATGTTAAGCCCGGTGACATCATCGAGATTCAGTTCGGAAACCGGAATACAAAAGTAGAAGTATTGAGCATAAACGAAACATACAAAAAAGATGAAGCCAAAGAACTTTATCGATACGTGTAATAAAACCCCCTGTGACAGCATATAGTGAGATAGATATGATGCCAGGGGGCTTTTATTATGTTGCAGGAATCTTCCCGGCCGGTGACGGCGCATAAATTGGAGATGCAGAATCGTAATCACGTGGATTTGACCGGAATTACGGAAGTGGTTTCTTTTGACAATAAAGAAATTGAGTTAGAAACTGTAGAAGGTGCCGTGCGCTTTGCGGGTGAGGATTTGCATGTAAAGCGTCTTACGCTCGAAAAAGGTGAGGTGGAATTAGAAGGAAGGATTCGTGAGATTGTCTATCACGAGTCGAGAAAGGAAAAGACGGCAGGGGGTGTTCTTAGCCGTTTGTTTGGCTGATGGAAATGATACAGGGGCAGCTTATGTATGTTGCCGCCTCCTTTGCGGAGGGTGTTTTCTTAATGTTTTTGTATGATTTTATCCGGGCATTCCGCATGAAAGTAAAGCATGGCAGGGGTGGAATTCTGATTGAGGACTGGCTGTTCTGGATATTGGCGGCATTTTTTGTATTCCCTATGATTTTTACGCTCAACCACGGATTGCTCCGCAGCTTTTTTGTAATTGCACTGACCTTGGGTGTTTTTTTATACCGAACTTTGGTAAAAACGCGTGTTCAAAAGGCAATTTATGGATTTTTTAGACTTATTTTTCGACCGTATGTTTGGATTTTAAAAAAAATAAAAGGAATCCGGAAAAAACACTTGAAATCGTGAAAGTCAGCGTCTATAATGAGATTATTGGTACTACAAGTATAGAAAATACAATTGTAGAATAATGTCGAGGGGATGGAGCCGTGAGAAGAAGAAAAAGAAGTAACCGCACCGGGATTTATCTGGTTATGCTGGTGGCAGCTTTGTTTGTTGGCACATTAGCGGTTCATGGTTATTCACTGCGTGCAAACTGTCAGAAACTTGCGACAGAGCAGCAGAATCTAAAAGATAAGAAAAAGAGTTTGAAAAAAGAACAGGAACAGATTAAAGAACAAAAAGAGTATCGTAAAACAGACCAGTATGTGGAAGACGTAGCGCGTGAGAAATTTGGGCTGGTATACGATAATGAAATTGTATTTAAGGCAGAATAAGAACGAAGACCATTGCTTAGGCGGTGGTCTTTTTTTGTCGAAAATTTCTTGAAAATGCCCTTCCGATTTTGACATTTTTCTCCGTGCGTTCTCTTTATACTGAGAGTGTTTAGAGAAAGACAAGGGGGCACGGATTTTGAAAGACAAGAAACAAAAAATATATTTTGACAAACGATATTTGTTATTGTTAGTGGCTGGATTTTTGATCGGACGCGTGTGGATGTATGGAATTAATCCTTTTGGTGTGGCATTGTTTGCCGCGGTGGCGGCGGAGCGAAAAGGCAGGAAACTTTTGGCACTTTTTGTTTTGGCGGGCATGTTTAGCAGTATAGAAGGGCTTTCACTTATTAAGTATCTCACGCTCTTTCTGCTTGTACTGTCACTCGAAAAAATACAGGAAAAGTGGACAAGCCATACTGGACAGGCGGTGTATTTAGCACTTCTTACCGGTGGCTTAAACATGGCGGCAGGTGTATTAAACAGTATTCTCGCCGTAAATACATGGGAAGTATTCTGGCTCAGCATTCTTGAAAGTGTGATGGTATTTGCACTTGCCAATGTGTATCAATGGGGTGTGCATTTTATTTTGTATGAGGAGTGGAGTCGATTATTTAACAATGAGGAATTGATTAGCCTTCTTATTCTTGCGGTGACAGCGCTGTATGGGCTGCCGAGGCAGGCGGATATGATTTTTTCGATTTCCGGAACACTTTCTTATTTCATGATTTTGTTTATGGGATACCGGTATGGGGCGTCGACCGGCGCCATTGCCGGGGCAGCCGGAGGAATTTTACTGGCACTCACCGGAGAAAATATGGTGGTCGTCGGCATTTGCTGCCTGCTCGGTGTGTGTGCGGGGACGCTGCGTAAAATGGGGCGCTTGGTAAGCGGTGGGCTTTATCTGCTTGTCGGAGTGCTGCTTGCCGTGTATTCATTAAAGGACTTGTATGGCATTATTGAACTGCGGGCAATGCTGTCGGCGGTTATTTTGTTCTTTGCTATTCCGAGGCGAGTCATTCACTGCGTGGAAGAGGACATACCCGAACGGGAAGAGGATTCTTTTGCCAAAGAGGATGTCCGCGCGCTTGCCAACCATCAGCTGGAAGATTTTTCGGATGCTTTTCGCCGGCTGTCCAAGAGTTTTGAAAATGAGATGGAAGAAAAGGGGCTGTCGGAAGAACGGCTGGAGGATATTTTTGCCCAGTTGTCCCGTGATACGTGCAATGAATGTATCAATTGTAAATATTGCTGGAACCGCCATTATGAGGAGACCAATGAAAGTCTGCGGCGGATTTTGTGGCAGGTGGGGCAGGACGGAAGTGTAACACTGTCGCAGATTAGTCCGGATTTTCAAAGACGCTGTATGCACTTAGATGAGTATGTGCATCAGGTCGAAGAGAGAATTGCCGGGGAAAATGTAAGACTTGGCTGGCATAACCGGATGTCGGAAAACCGCCGCGTGATGGCAGAGCAGATGAAAGAAATTGCGGTAGCGTTAAAATCGTTTACCATCAATTTGGGAGAGACAGAGGAACTTCCCAAAGAGCGAAAACGAAGAATTTTAGAAGAATTAAAAAAAGAGGGCATCAAGGTGACACGTTTATCGGTGAAAAAAAGGGGCGGATATCTGGAAGTAATGTTTACCGGTGCCTGCCATGGCAATCATTGTTTGACAAAGACCGATGTTGCTCAGGCGCTGTACCGCGCGACCGGTATTATGATGTGTCCGGCAAGAGAGACAAGAAATGTGCTTTCTTCGACGACGGATACGATGTTTTTCAGACAGGACACGGTGTATAAGGCGCTTACGGGGCTTGCCAGAGTTGCCAAAAGCGGAGAGAGTGTGTCGGGCGACAATTATTCGTTTTTGGAACTTTCGGGAACCGGTGAACTTCTCATGGTTTTGACGGACGGCATGGGAAGTGGTGAAATGGCGGACCGCGACAGCAGCAATCTGATTGAGGCACTGGAATATCTGATGGAGGCCGGGTTTGAAAAAAAATCGGCACTCAGACTTTTGAATACGCTGTTTGTTGCAAATTATGAGGGGAAATCATTTGCGACACTTGATATGGCGGCAATTAACCTTCATACCGGTATTTGTGAAATTATGAAAAACGGAGCCGCAACCACTTTTGTAAAGCGGGAAGACGGTGTGGAAATGATTGCTTCCAGTGCACTTCCGGTTGGCGTGGATTTGCAGGCGGAGCCGGATGTCTCTGTTGTACAATTGCAGGAAGGCGATATGGTTATCATGGTTTCGGACGGCGTGCTTGACAGCTTTTATGAGAGAAATATAGAGAGCGACAGTCAGGAGGAGATGGCGACACTCATTGACCGGCTGTACTGCAAAAATGCGAATGACATGGCAAACCAGATTTTGATGAACACACTGGCGCACAGCACAAAAGAGGCGTCTGACGACATGAGTGTTTTGGTGGCTGGAATCTGGAATAAAGTTTGACGAAAAAAAGGAAAACCGTTACAATAAATGCGGAGGATAAAGCCGTGAGAGAAGAAATGATTCGATATAGCGAAACGCACCACTTGTTTTCGCCGGGTGACAAGATTGTCGTGGGGGTGTCGGGTGGCGCTGATTCGGTATGTCTTTTGTATTTATTAAATAGTTTACGGAAAGAAATGAATTTGTCTCTATTTGTTCTGCACGTTAAACACGGCATTCGGGGAGATGATGCTGACAGGGACGCGCATTTTGTGAGAGAACTTGCGGACAAGTGGGAACTTCCGTATTTTGAAGCTTCCGAAGATGTACCGGCGTATGCAAAAAAGTGGGGGATGAGTGAGGAGGAGGCTGGCCGGGTATGCCGCTATGAGCAGTTTGAAAAATTGCGCAGGGAAAAAAATGCGGACTGCATTGCGGTGGCACACCACAAAGAGGATCAGGCAGAGACATTTTTGTTCCGTCTGATACGTGGGAGCGGCGCCAGAGGCTTGGCGGCGATGTTACCGAAAAGAGATTTTATTATACGGCCGCTTCTGTTTGCCGAAAAGGGAGAAATTTTTGCCTTTTTAGAGGAAAAAAAGATACCGTGGCGGGAGGATGTTACGAATCAGGATACTGCGTATCAGAGAAACTGGATTCGGAAAGAGTTGTTACCGCTGTTAAAGGAGAATTTAAATCCGGGTACGGTAGGGCATATTGCAGATGCGGCGAGTGATATTGGCAAGTGGCGTAAGTATATCCGTGAGCAGGCAGAGCGTGAGGCGGAGCACGTGATTTTCCATGAGGGAGAAGAAGTTCTGTTAAGGCGGGATGCGTGCCGGGGACTTCCGGAGGTTTTGCAAAAAGAGATTTTGTCGCTCTTTTTAGAGCAGGGAATCTCCGGTGTAAAAGATGTCACGAGAGCGCATTATGAGGCGTTATATGAAAAAATGGTGCACAAAGGAAACGGCACGTTTTCTCTGCCCGGCGGCTATTTTGTTGTCTGTGATTATGAGTATTTCAGGCTTATGAAAAATAAGCCCAAAAAGCAGGAAAACGTTTGTGTGGAATGTGACATGGCATCCGGGAATATAGTGGAAATGGATGGCGTGTATTACCACTTTCGTTTTGAGGTGGTGGCACGTGAACAACTGGATTCAGAAATTCCACAAAAAGACTATACGAAATGGTTTGATTATGATAAGATAAATAGTAAACTGACGATTCGCAATCCGAGACCGGGAGATTATTTTGTGCTTGATGAGAAGGGACATAAAAAGAAATTATCCCGCTACTATATGGATGAAAAGATTGCGAAAGAGCGTCGGGACAGACAGCTTGTACTGGCGGATGGCGCCCATGTGATATGGGCAATTCCTAATCGAATCAGTGCAGCCTGTAAAATAAATCAAAATACAAAATATGTTTTGGTTGTGACCAAAGAAAGGATACGTCATGAAAGAAGAAATCAAGGTCTTGATTAAAGAAGAAGAAATTGTAGCAAGAGTGAAGGAACTTGCGGAGCAGATTAACCGTGATTATGAAGGAAAAACACTTCATTTGATTTGCATTTTGAAAGGAAGTGTATTTTTTACCTGCGAACTGGCAAAATATATTACAGTGCCGGTTACGATTGATTTTATGAGTGTATCAAGTTATGGAAATGGTATGACCAGCAGCGGAAGTATCACGATTAGTCAGGATTTGATTATGAGTTTGGAAAACCGCGAAGTGCTGATTATTGAAGATATTGTGGACAGCGGACGCACACTTTCGTATCTTGCCCATATGTTAGAAAAACGTGGACCGAAAAGTTTACGCATTTGTACGCTTCTTGATAAACCGACATGCCGTGTGTCAGAAGTGGATGTAGCGTATACCGGTTTTGAGATTGATGATTTATTTGTGGTTGGATTTGGGCTTGATTACGCTCAGAAATACCGCAATCTGCCTTATATCGGAGAACTGAAAATAAAGGAGGATTAATCCGATGAGAAAATGGAAAGGTTATGGCTTTTTTGTCGTGATGGCGGCAATTATTTTGATTGCCATGATTTCGAGCGATTTTATGTCCGGATGGACAGAGGAGAATTATACTTATACACAGTTTAAGGACGATTTGTCGAATCATAAAATACAGTCCGTTGTGGTGGGACAAAATGAGCAGGTTCCGACCGGTGAAATCCGTGTGACGATGAAAGACAGCAAAAAACATTCGTTCTATGCACCGGATGTCAATGTGGTTACGGATAAATTAGATGATGCCCACTTTACCAATGTAGTTGTATCGGATGTTGAGACAACACCGTGGTATTTGGAGATTTTGCCATATGCAATAGGATTCGTCCTGATTTTTATTTTGTTTACGATGATGACGAGCCAGGCACAGGGCGGAGGCGGCGGAAATGCCAAAATGATGAATTTTGGAAAGAGCCGTGCGAGAATGACCGCACCGGATGAAAAATCAAAGACATTTGCGGATGTTGCCGGTCTGGTCGAGGAAAAAGAGCAGTTAGAAGAAATTGTAGACTTTTTGGAGGCGCCGCAGAAGTATACGAATTTAGGTGCCAGAATCCCGAAAGGTGTGATTATGGTAGGTCCTCCGGGAACCGGTAAGACATTGCTTGCTAAGGCAGTTGCCGGTGAAGCGGGTGTTCCGTTCTTTAGTATTTCCGGTTCTGATTTTGTGGAAATGTTTGTCGGTGTCGGTGCTTCCCGTGTCCGTGACTTGTTTGCGGAAGCAAAGAAAAATGCACCGTGTATTGTTTTTATTGATGAGATTGACGCCGTGGCAAGAAGACGAGGAAGCGGTCTCGGTGGCGGACATGACGAGCGTGAGCAGACATTGAACCAGATGCTTGTTGAGATGGACGGCTTTGGAATTAATGAGGGAATTATCGTGATGGCGGCAACCAACCGTGTAGATATTCTCGACCCGGCAATTCTCAGACCGGGACGTTTTGACCGCAGAATTCATGTAGGTCTTCCGGATGTGAGAGGCCGTGAGGAAATTTTGAAAGTCCATGCGAAAAATAAACCGTTATCGGATGATGTAAATTTGGAAGAAATCGCACGTACAACGGCAGGATTTGCCGGTGCGGATTTGGAAAATCTTTTGAATGAGGCTGCGATTTGTGCCGCAAGGGAAAACCGTCCGTATTTGATGGACGAAGACATTCGCAAGTCCTTTATCAAAGTAGGAATTGGCGCAGAGAAAAAGAGCCGTATTATTTCTGAAAAGGATAAACGAATTACGGCATACCATGAAGCCGGACACGCAATTTTGTTCCATGTTTTGCCGGATGTCGGACCGGTCTATACGGTTTCTGTAATTCCAACCGGACAGGGTGCCGGCGGTTATACGATGCCGCTTCCGGAAAAAGATGAGATGTATCTCACCAAAGGTAAGATGTTACAGGATATTGTTGTATGTCTTGGCGGGCGTATCGCAGAAAGTCTCGTCTTTGATGATGTGACAACCGGGGCTGTGCAGGATATTCGTCAGGCGACTGAGCGTGCGCGTGATATGGTTACAAAGTATGGTTTCTCGGATGAGCTTGGCATGATTAACTACAGCACGTCAGATGATGAAGTCTTTATCGGCCGTGAGATTGGCCACGCAAAGAACTTCAGCGAGGGAACCGCTGCTGTGATTGATCAGGAAGTAAAACGAATTATCGAGAGCTGCCGCGAGAAAGCTACTAAGATTTTGAAAGAAAACCGCAAGGTTTTGGATAAATTGGCAGAGCTTCTGATTGAAAAAGAGCGAATCGGGCAGCAGGAGTTTGAAGCTCTCTTTGAGCAGAATGACGAGACAATCGAAGAAATGTAAAGATTCTTTGTGCAAATGTGCAAATGGGAGAAAAGTATTGGGCAAAACCAACAAAAGAATGGTGGAAAAAATGTAAACTTTGTGCACACTGTTTTTTTGTAACGTGTTATAGTAATACGCGTAAACCCCAATACATTATATAGTTTTTGCTACACCCCATAAGTAACAAAAATACCTTCTCCCAAAAGGACAGCATCGTAAGCTGTCCTTTTGACTTATCTAGAACAAGGATTCACGGCTTTTTAGCCGTGAATTTTTACAAATAGAAATAATTATGTTCGGAGGACAAAGCAATGGCTGACAAAACCCTTAATAAGAAAGCAATATTTAGTGATGGTACGGCTGATTTTGTCTCGCCATGTGAACCGCGTGCATATGAGAACGTTACGATCCGGTGCCGTGTTGGGAAAGACGAGGCAGAATATGTGAAGGCAATGGTAGATGAAGTGCCTTATATTATGCATCTGGAAAAGTCAACGGAGTATTTTGACATTTATGCGGCATCGTTTCCGTTGGAAGACCATCCGGTAAGTTATTATTTTAGGGTGGAAAGTGAGAAGGAAACGCTGATTTGCAATCGTCAGGGAGTGGTTTCAGATGTCAATCCATATTTTAATTTCTGTCTGATTCCGGGATTTCATACACCGGACTGGGCAAAAGGTGCTGTGATGTACCAGATTTTTGTGGACCGTTTTTATAATGGGGATAAGACGAATGACGTTGTTGACGATGAATATACATATATTGATGAACATGTGACGCAGGTGCGTGACTGGAATAAAATGCCGGCGTCGATGGGCGTGCGTGAGTTTTATGGCGGCGATTTGCAGGGCATCATGGATAAACTGGACTATTTGCAGGACCTTGGCGTAGAAGTGTTATATCTGAATCCGATTTTTGTATCGCCTTCGAATCATAAATACGATACGCAGGACTATGATTATATTGACCCCCATTACGGCGTAATTGTCGAGGATGGCGGTGATGTGCTGGCGGCAGACGACAAGGAAAATGCACATGCAACGAAATACATCAAGCGCGTTGTGAATATGAAAAACTTAGAGGCGAGTAATGCGTTCTTTGCAAAATTTGTCGAAGAAGTACACCGCCGTGGCATGAAAGTAATTTTGGATGGCGTATTTAATCACTGTGGTTCCTTTAATAAGTGGCTTGACCGCGAGAAGATTTACGATAAAGATGAGTCTTATAAAAAGGGTGCTTTTTTGCAGGAAGACAGCCCGTATCACGACTTCTTCTATTTTTACCCGGATGGAGGCTGGCCGGACAATACGCATTACGATTCGTGGTGGGGCAACGATACTCTGCCAAAACTAAACTACGAGGGATCGGAGCACTTAGAACAATACATTCATGGAGTTGCGAGAAAATGGGTGGCTGCACCGTATCATATTGACGGATGGCGTCTGGATGTGGCGGCTGATTTGGGACATACACCGGAGTACAATCACAAATTCTGGAAAGGATTCCGTGAGGCGGTGAAGAGGGAAAATCCGGAGGCAATTATTCTTGCGGAGCATTATGGAGACCCTTCTGCGTGGTTAGATGGAACCCAGTGGGATACGGTGATGAACTACGATGCTTTTATGGAGCCAATCAGCTGGTTTTTGACCGGTATGGAAAAACACAGCGATGCGCGCCGCGATGATTTGCGTGGAAATGCGGCTGCTTTCTTTGGTGCAATGACTGATTATGGGGCAAGATTTACGACGCCAAGTGCTTTAGTGGCGATGAATGAGTTGTCGAATCACGACCATTCCCGCTTCTTAACTCGAACCAATCATGTAGTTGGAAGAACCGCGTTTGCCGGTCCTCATGCAGCAAACTATGGTGTAAATCTCGCGGTTATGCGTCAGGCGGTGCTTATGCAGATGACATGGGTTGGTGCCCCGACGATTTACTACGGTGATGAGGCTGGTGTGTGCGGCTGGACGGATCCGGATAACCGACGTTCTTACCCGTGGGGTAACGAGGACCATGAACTGATTCATTTCCACAAGGAGATGATTCGAATTCATAAAGATTACGAAGTATTTTCTACCGGAAGTTTGTTATATCTTCATGCGGAGAATAATCTCATTGGATACGGAAGATTTAACGAAAAGGAACAAGCCTTTGTCCTTGTTCAGGTGGAAGGCGAAGAACGTGAAGTGGAAGTAGATGTATGGCGTCTTGGCGTGGCGAATGGCAGCCGGATGGCGTGCATGATGTATACCTGCGAGGAAGGTTTTGACATGGCAGCGAGAATGTGCCGTGTTGAAAATGGCAAGGTGAAGGTGAAAATTGGTAAAAATGGAGCGGTGCTGTGGAAAACGCTCTCTATGTAGGGGGATTTGAAATGGAACAAAAAACAGCAATGAAAATATCGATGGTTAGTATTGTGGGCAATATTTTACTGTCGTTGTTTAAGGCGTTGGCAGGAATTGTGGCGAATTCGGGCGCAATGATTAGTGATGCGATTCATTCAGCATCGGATGTGTTTAGTACAATTGTTGTGATTATTGGAATTCGGCTATCAGGAAAAGAGTCGGACAAAGAACACCCATACGGACATGAGCGTATGGAGTGCGTGGCGGCGATTCTTTTGGCAACGATTCTTGCGGCTACCGGTCTTTTTATTGGCTGGTCAGCGGTGGAAAAAATTACAGTACAGGATGAGTCTGCACTTGCGGTTCCCGGTGTTCTTGCCCTTGTGGCGGCAGTTGTTTCGATTGCTGTAAAAGAGGCGATGTTCTGGTATACAAGAGCTGGGGCGAAAAAAATTGATTCCGGGGCACTTATGGCGGATGCATGGCATCACCGCTCGGATGCGCTGTCGTCAATTGGCGCACTTGTCGGTATCGCGGGAGCGAGAATGGGTTATCCGATTTTAGATGCGATTGCCAGTCTTGTCATTTGTATTTTTATTGAAAAAGCGGCAATTGACATTTTCAAGGATGCCATAAATAAAATGGTGGACAAAGCGTGTGACGACGAAACGGAACACGAAATGTATGAGTGTGTCATGAAAAATGAAAGTGTTCGTGGTGTGGATTTGCTTAGGACGCGGACATTTGGCAATAAAATATATGTTGATATTGAAATCCGTGTGGATGGCAAACTGACTTTGTGGGAGGCGCATGCAATTGCAGAATCCGTGCATGATTCGGTGGAAACCGAGTTTTCAAAAGTAAAACATATTATGGTTCATGTGAACCCGTGCTAGAATGACAAGGAGGTCTGGTAGGATGCAAAAGAGAAATAGAAAACAATGGATGGCGGGAGTGTTAGCAGTAAGTATGGTATGTTCGCTTGGAGCAACACCGGCAAAAGCAAAGCAAAAGCTGGTAAAACCTGCAATTCAGAAAGTTTATTCTGCGTCACAGGGGCAGCTTACAGTTGTTTACAAAAAGACTGCGAAAGCGAAAAAATATCAGATTCAAATTAGCAAAGACAAGAAGTTTAAAAAGCAGGTAAAAAAGAAACAGGTAGGTGCTAAGGTTACGAAAGTGACTTTTAAAGGGCTTGCCAAAGGAACGTATTATGTACGTGTCCGCAGCCAGTATAAAGTGGGCGCGAAAAAGAAATACAGTGCGTTTAGCAAGGTGAAAAAAATCGTACTGAAAGCAGTAAAGAAAACAGTGGCTGACACAAAGAATACTGCCGCGCCTACACCGACGAAGAACCCTGCCGGAAATCGTTACGATGATGACTGGCTCTGGGATTTGATTTTTGGCGGAGACGGTAACGGTGGAAATACAGGAGGTGCATCAACACCGAAACCAACAACCACGCCGGATACTGCACCGGTTCGTACACCGGATGCGACACCAAAAGCTACACCGGAGCCAACTGCAGTGCCGGAACCGATTGATTTGAGTAATTTCACAGTCGATAGAGATAAAACCACACTTTTTTACAATGGAAAAGAACAGCGTCCAAGCATGTTGATTATGTCGGATGATTATTATTATCTGAAGGAGAACATCGATTATAAGGTGACGTATACAAACAATGTGAATGCGGGAACGGCTGAGTATTGTATCACGGGAATCGGAAATTATGTGGGCGAAATAAGAGGAACTTTTGAAATTGAAAAAAATGTGCCGAAAAATGATGGACATTTTTCAGAAAAACAGGTGGCTGTCGGTGATACGGTAGACGTTGTTTATGATGAAGTGCCGGAAGGTGTGTGCACGTATCGGGCATATGATTATGACGGCGGGGATGAGGTGTCGGATGTTATTGAAGTTAATGACAAGGGACAGTTAATTCCGAAAAAAGCGGGTGTTGTCGATGTGAGAGTATCCATTGCGGCAAGCCGCAATTATATTGCGATGGAGTACAAAATCGGAACGTTACACATCTGCAATGACAAGAATCCGGTGAGCGGACTGGATTTGATTACTTACAGCGATGAAACGACAGACAAAACGGCAGCAGTAGATGCGCTGGTTGAAAATAATACGGAAACTTTGGAAACATCTTTTTACAGTGAGGCGAGCGATGCATGGATTGACAAACATGTTCGCTTCGAGGTGGAAGATGCGACGCCGCCGGCATATACAAGGGCGTTTAAGTTTGCCGGACAGGACTGCACGGCACCTTCTCTGAAAGTGGAAAATACAACGGAACAATTTCGTTATAACAGATGGTACGGAGAAAAAACGGTTGTGGGACCGGTGTTTAATAATGCACCGAAAAATTTCGACCAGATTGCGTTGTCTTCGAGAAAAATTACCATCACGGCAGGAAATGGTGTGCGCGTGTGCAAAGTGAAAGCGTATGTGGATGACGTTTTGTATGATGTCAGTTATTTAGCAGCCAGTCCTCATGATGAAGATGATAATTCTTTAGATGATGAACTTTACACTTTGATGCGGCACAAAATAGAGGCAAGACTTTGGACGGATGATATGACAAATCTGCAAAAATTATATGCGCTTGCCAATTATATTAACGATACAACGCACTATCCGGGAGCCGGCTGTACCAAAAAGGATATTAACCCTACATTCTATAATGACTTTTCCGTTGATGGTATTGGATTGTTTTATTATTTGTTCTCGATGCCGACTCTGAATCGTGTAATGGATTTGCAGGGCGGAATTACCACATGTATCGGCGTGACCGTTGTGCAGAGAGCGGCAACGGAAGATTTGAAGCTGCCATATCTTTATGACTCATCAACCAAAACAGTTGCCGATGGAGAGGGCGTATGGCTTGCCGTTGGCTCAGCCAGCAGTAACCCAAGTGTCGGTTCCCATTATTCGGTTATTTATAAAGACGCAAACGAACGCAAATCTTTTGTCGACTGCCAGGGCTTAATAACAGACACAACCTGCGAGCAGCATGGCTGCCGGGCAAAAGTGATTCAGTAGAAACTTTTTTGATGGGTTATCACGTCACAGGAAAAGTTTGTGTGTCATGCGCCGCTTCCGCTCATAAACACACAGGGGTATCGGCATGCAAACTACGCATGCCGGATACCCGTGCGTTTATACGCATTCCACCCAAAACTTTTCTTGTAACGTGAAAGTTCCACAAAAATAAGTTTAATCGTGAAATAATGCAAACTGGGTTTTTAGTAATTGGAGGGTGATAAGTTATTGTAACAACTCTTTTTACTCTTTTTGAAGAATAAGGTTGCATATGTCCCTTACCACAATTTGAAGAATTACCTTGTATCAAGGGGGTGGGGCTGATTTCTTTGGATTCCAGTAAATCATCAAGAAAAGATTTGTGGAGAGTGGGTACAAACACGTGGGTATCAGGCGTGCGTATTTTGCATGCCGATACCCTTACGCGTTTGTGTAGCGAGAGCACCCACGAACCACAAACTTTTCTTGATGATTTACGGAAACCAAAAGAAATTAGTACCACCCCCTTTCTGTTGTGTAAAGAAAAAATATATGGTAAAATATCCCTATCCATACAAAACACTAGGAGGAATATCTATGAAAAGACAATTAGCAATTTTTATGGCAGTTGTGATGTTTTTAAGTGGCAGTTATCTATTGCCGGGTGTCACAGATGCCGAGGCAAAGGGAAAAACCAAGGCATCCGAAACGGGAAGCTGGCTTGATTACACCGAGGAGTTTAAGACGGAAGATGTAGATGGAACGAAACTTGGTACATCCAAAGATAAACCAATTCTGATTGAATCTGAGGGACAGCTTGCCTATCTGGCAAAAGTAGTCAATGAGGGAACCGAAGACAATAATCTTACCTGTGACAAATATTTCAAATTAACCAAAAATCTAGACTTATCGGACCATTACTGGACAGCAATCGGTATTGAAGGTCAGGAATTTCAAGGATATTTTGACGGAAATGGAAAAGTAATTCAGGGCTTGAACATGAACGAGCGGGAAACAGAAAGAAGTTTCGGTTTGTTTGGAGATGTTTATGCGGCAGGAAAAGGTGCCGGAATTAGCAATCTGACAATTTTAGGAGCGGAGATAACCGCAAGTTGTGTTTACAGGTCTCCAAAACCATCTGGTCAAAATTCCAGAATTCGGAGGAATGGTTATGGTGGCATTCTGGCGGCATCCGTGTATGGAAATCATTCGGATGGAAATGATGTCAAGCCGGTGATTGAAAATTGTCAGGTGCAGGGAGATATTGTGTGTCTTTCAGATGAGGAACTATATGATGACAAGACGCGTGAATCCGATGCAGGTGGTATTGCGGGAATTGTCAGCTATGCGGTGATTAAAAATTGTAATGCACTGTATGTTAATATAAGATCTATGGGTGGATATGTTGGAGGATTTTCAGGATTGATTTTAGATAATTCTGAGATTTCAGGCTGTACAGCTACCGGTTACGTGGCCGGTCTTGGAATGGTCGGAGGATTTAGCGGAGACATTCGAAATGGCTCGGTTGTTGAATCCTCAATAGCTGGTGCCACCGCAGTCGCTTATTTCTGGAATGTTGGCGGATTTGCCGGCTATGCGGTATATTTAGGGGAGGATGACACCCAGCCGGAAATCAAAAATTGTATTGCAACGGGGAGTGTATACAGTCATTCTGCGGGTTATTCTGAACCGCGAAGTGGTGCTTTTATCGGTACCAATGTGGCTTCGATTCAACAGTGTTATGCTGCCGGAAAAGTAACCGTTGGTGACCCGGAGAATTATCCGTCGGGGGGCTTTGCCGGAATCAATGAGAACCCGTCGAGGGATGAAACGGCAGCAGGCGGAAAGATTGCAGATTGTGCTTATTATAAATGGGATAGCACAATAAAAGATGTTTACAGAAATGAAAGTGATCCGGACAGTTCAATTAGTAATATAAAGACAATGGATTCCGCAAAAGATATGACAGCTTATATTCATGAAAAAACGGGTGGACATTATGGTGCATTTTGTTCAGGAATACAAACTGCAAAACCATGTAAAGCGGGATACACTGGAGACATTATCTGTCAGTATGATAAAGAAATAGTCAAACAGGGAACTTCTTATGTGCTGCATGATGGTTTGGAGGAACATCAGTGGGACGATGGAATTGTGATGATAGCGCCGGCAAATGGAAAAGAAGGCGAGATTTTGTATACCTGTCAGGTGTGTAAAGAGACAAAAACAGTGAAAGTGTCACAATGGCCGCTTCCGGCAGTCACACCAACAGCAACGCCAACTGTGGTACCGACTCCAACGGCAACACCAGCGGTAACGCCAACTGCAAAGCCAACTACGAAACCAACTGTAAAACCAACCGTAAAACCGACTGCGAAACCAACTAAAAAACCAGCCACAAAGTCTACTGCAAAACCGACAACGAAGCCGGGCAAAAAAATCACTGCAAAACAGCAGGAAAAAAATTCTATAAGTTTAAATGAAAAGGCAAGTGCTGACTGGCAAGATGGCAAGTTTAATGTATCATGGGGAACAGTAAAAGGCGCTTCCGGCTATGATGTTTATGCGGCTTTGTGTACAAAGAAAATGGATAAAAAAGCATTGGTAAAGACAGTGACAGGAACGAAAACTTCCGCACAGTTTGACAAAATTTCAGGAAAAGCTATTTCCGGCTCGAAAAATTACAAGGTAATGATTCAAGCCTTCCAAAAAGTAAATGGCAAAAAGATTCTTCTTGGAAAAAGCAAGATTTATCACATCGCCGGATGGAAGAGCAAGCATTTTACCAATGCCAAAAAACTGATTATTCCGAAAAAGAAAATCACGCTGAAAAAAGGCAAGACTGCCAAATGTAATGTCAAAGCAGTAAAGCAGCAGAAGAAAAAGAAATGGCTCTCTAAGAAACACGGAGCAGTTCTTCGATATCATGTAACAAACAAAAACATTGCAACAGTCACAAAAACCGGAAAAATCAAAGCCAAAAAAGCAGGAACCTGTGTAATCTATGTAAGCGCACTAAACGGTATCTGCGGAAAAATAACGGTCACAGTAAAATAAACTCATAGACAGTGCTGGTCTTTTTAGAATTCCAGTAACCAACCAAGAAACACGGGAATTTCAAGTAGCTGCTATGTAACACAAAAGTTCACAGCATAGGAGTCGGTGCTAGTTTTTTGGATTCCAGTAATTCCGACGAAAAACTTTGTGACTCATGAGTTTTGAGTACGTCAGTAGGTGGCACTGGTGGTTTCAGTGCCCCTACTGTTACGTACTCAATGAGCGAAAGCGCTCATGAGACGCAAACTTTTTCGTCGAAATTTTGGAAACCAAAAAATCCCCACCGCCCCCTTGACACAACCCAAAATATCTGCTAATATAAATCACGTTGAAAACTTCATAGTTTCAGATGCGGGTGTAGTTCAATGGTAGAACACTAGCCTTCCAAGCTAGATACGTGGGTTCGATTCCCATCACCCGCTTCTTTTTTTACATTTTGCGAGGATTCACTCGCTTTTTTTTATATAGGAGAAGTCAGGAGGTTGTAAAATATGGTTTTATTAGTTGGAATCAATGCAAAATACATCCACACAACACTGGCGGTCCGCTCGCTGCAGGCAAATGCAGGGAAGTACCGGAAGGATGTAGAAATTGCAGAGTACACAATCAATCACAGAAGAGAGGAAATCTTTCAGGACATTTACCGCAGGAAACCGGAGGCGGTTGGATTTTCCTGTTATCTTTGGAACATTGAATATGTGATGGGATTAGCCAGAGATTTGAAAAAAGTGCTGCCAAATCTGTTTTTATTCTTTGGCGGACCGGAAGTAAGTTATCATCCGGAGGAAGTGCTTAATAAGTACGAGTATGCAGACCTTGTTATGGTTGGCGAGGGCGAGCGGACTTTTCAGGAATTTATGGCATACTTTGTGGATGGTGACAGAGAACTTTCATCTATTGACGGGATAACATACCGATGTGTCGGTGAATTGCACCGAACCAAACCAAGACAGGGATTAGATATGGATGATTTAGTGTTTCCTTATGATGATATGGAAACGCTGAAAAACCGCATTATTTACTATGAAAGCATGAGAGGATGTCCGTTTTCGTGCAGTTATTGTTTATCCTCCATTGAGAAATCTGTGCGGATAAAAAGCCCGGAAAAGACCGAGCGGGAGCTTGATTTCTTTCTTGAAAACAAGGTGCCGCAGGTGAAATTTGTAGACCGCACCTTTAACTGCAACCACGCATATGCCTACCGCATATGGAAGTATATTGGCGAGCATGATAATGGTGTGACAAATTTTCATTTTGAAATCGGGGGCGATTTGCTGCATGAAGAAGACTTTCTGCTCTTTGATACATTCCGTCCGGGACTTGTGCAGTTCGAGATTGGCGTGCAGTCGACAAATCCGGACACCTTAAAGGCAATCAGGCGTACCGCTGACTGGGATTTGCTGCAAAAAAATGTAGCGAGAATTCATGCGCGCGGAAACATTCATCAGCATCTTGATTTGATTGCGGGGCTGCCGGATGAGGATTTAAATACTTTTAAGAAATCGTTCTGCGATGTATATGCGATGAAACCGGACCAGTTCCAATTAGGATTTTTAAAAGTCTTAGATGGTTCCTTTATGAATGAAAAACGAAATGATTACGAAATTCAAGCGAGCAGCCTGCCACCGTATGAAATCTTTTCGACCAAATGGCTTTCTTATGAGGATGTTCTTTCGTTGAAAGGCGTAGAAGAAATGGTAGAGGTGTATTACAACAGTTTCCAGTTTGCCGCATCGATGATTTATTTGGAGCGCTTTTTTAAAGATGCATACTGTCTGTATGAGGAGTTAGCGAAGGAATACGAAGAAAAGCATTTGTTTGAGCGTAAAATCAACCGGAGAGAGCGATATGAAGTGCTGTATGAGTTTGGAAAGAAACATGTGCCGGAAACAGGCGGCGGAAACTGGCAGGAGATCATTACCTACGACTGGTACCGCAGAGATTTTGCAAAAGAAAAACCGACTTTTGTAAAGCCCGATTCGGAAACGCAAAAACGAGAGATTCGCGCCTTCTTTGACAGGGAGTGCGAAACGCATCGTTATCTGCCAGACTATGAGGGATATGTAACCAGACAGTTATACCATATGGTTTATTTGGGTGAATATACAGTAAATATTCAAAGACTTTTAAAAGACGGTGCTCTGCAGAAAAGAGAACCTTATTATATTCTCTTTGACTATAAAAACCGGAATCCGCTCAACTATGCAGCAGCCGAACGGATTTTAACAATGGATGAATTTACTGGTACGCCATGAGTTTCTGCTCCAATGCCTGAATCAACGCCTCTTTGTGTGGCAGAGAGCCTTCCTCGACATCGCGGATGAGTGCGCTGATTTTTTCCGGTTCTTCCAAATGCAGATATACGTCAGCAAGACTGGTGTAATCGGTCATTTTTTGCGAGCCGTAGTGGAAGGCAAGTAAAAATGTCTGTTCCGCTTCCGAATAAAGACCGGCTTCGGTGCAGGCACGTGCCAGATTGGTTAATGCGAGAAGAAAATGATTAAAATTTTCATCATATTCGCATAAAACCTTGAAATTTCCCACGCCATATGCTAATTTTAAATCTGTATTCGAATATTCGGATAAATCGAGCATAGGACTCTTGATTATTTTCCGGATATGGTCGATATAATATAGTACGGACTCATTTTCTGTGGTAATCACAGGAAGTTCCGATTCTTCCACATGGAGAATGGGAAGATGGGAAATATCTTTTTTCCTAGTCTGGTTAGCCATGCGCTCCCGTTCCCAGAATGCGTCCGAAGCTTCTTTATCTTTGTTTTGGCTTTTGCGCTGTTCGTAGAACATCCAAAGCACAAAAATGACAAAACATATTAAGAAAACAGGTACAAAATTCATAATCATTAGTTCCTTTCAGAAAGGGGGATATATATGTTAAATCGTAAAAAACAGCGTCTTGTTGCAGGTATTATCTGCGGTATCATCATATTTGCCATGTTAATTGGATTATTAGCCGGCATGTGATGATTACAGTGTAATACAAGTTAAAAAAAATCGCAAGTATTGTTAGAATTTTCAGGTGAGGAGAGACAACATGAATAAAGCAAGAAAAGGTCCTGCCTTTTTGGTTATTTTTTTGATGCTGCTATTGATTGCGGCGTATATTTATGCGGCTTATCAGACGGTAAAGCCGGCGCGAGGTCTCATTTGCAGTGGAGTCTTTGTGGAAACCGTGAATGTGGGCGGTATGTCGGAAGATGAGGCAAGAACGGCCGTTACGCAGTACCGGGATGAATATTTGCAGCGTACCGTAGAGGTGGATGTGAATGGCAAGACGGTATCGGCGACGCTTGAGCAGTTAGGGTATAATTGTGAAGTCGGTGATGTGATTGCACAGGCAATGCAGGTTGGCAAGGACGGAAATCCATTTACCAATTATGCAAAAATCCGGGAGATTGCCACAACTCCACTTGTATATAAACTGAAATATGATGCAAAAGAGAAAAAAATCCGCACATTTGTTAATAAGAAGTGCAAAAAGAAATGTACGAAAGCAAAAAATGCTAAAGTGAAACGAGAAAACGGTACGTTTGTTTACACCGATGCAAAAGAGGGTTCGACTATCGATGTTGACAGTACAGCGGCTCAGATTAAGAAGGCAGTGGAACAGGCAAAAAGTGGAGATGCCATACGTGTCAAAGCGGATGTTACAATTCAGGAACCGACGGTAACAAAAGATTTGGCATCCCGCTGTAAAGACAAAATCGGTTCTTTTCAGACGAATTTTAATGCCGGGAATGTAAGCCGTTCAAAAAATCTTTCCAATGCGGCAAGATTGATTAACGACCATGTTATTTATCCGGGGGAAACATTTTCCGTGCATGATACAATTTCTCCATTGACAGAGGAAAATGGATATTATGCGGCACCATCCTACAGTAATGGTGAAGTGGTAGATTCCATTGGCGGCGGTGTGTGTCAGGTATCAACAACACTTTATAACGCCGTGTTAAAGGCTGAATTGGAAGTTGTCGAGCGGAGCCCTCATTCGATGGTAGTCAGTTATGTGAAACCATCGATGGATGCGGCAATTGCCGGTGACTACAAAGATTTTAAATTCCGTAACGACACCGAAGTGCCGATTTATATTGAAGGCGGTGTGTATTCGGGAACCATTTATTTTAATATTTACGGGGAAGAGACCCGAAGTGATGACAGAGAGGTAACGTTTGAGTCCGAGACGACGCAGACGATACAGCCGGGGGCTGATAAAATCACATATGATAAAACGAAGCCTGCTTCCTACACGAAAGTGACACAGGAGGCACATGTTGGGTACAAGGCGGTGCTTTGGAAGATTGTCAAGGAAAATGGCAAGACGAAAAAGACACAGATAAACTCCAGTACCTATCAGGCGGTACCTCGCTATGTGACAAAAGGGGCAGCAGAGGGAACACCCGCGGCATCGGCAAAACCACAGATAACGCCGAAAGCAACGAAAGAGCCGAAGGCAACGGCAAAACCAAAGAAGACAGCAAAACCAAAGGCAACGGTAAAACCGCAGGCAACAGCGGTTCCGGCAGCCGCAGAACCGACCACGGAGGCACAGTAGGGCTTTTCTTGTGGGGATAGGAGAGAACAATGGAAATAGGAAAAGTACCAGAAAACGTATTAAAGCGTTCAGTATTCAAAAAACTGACGGTGAAAAGACCGGAAGTTTTAGTTCATGCCGGTGTCGGTGAGGACTGTGCGGTATTGGCACCAACAGAGGATGCACTTGTATTGTCGACTGACCCGATTACGGCAGCAGCAAAAGATATTGGCACAATTGCATTTCACATTACGGCAAATGACATTGCAAGTTCCGGTGCGGAATTGGTAGGTATTTTGCTTACAATTATTATGCCGCCAAATAGCGAAGAAGATGAACTGAAACAGATTATGGACGATGTGAGTCAATTAACCGCAGAATATGATGTGGAAATTTTAGGTGGACATACTGAGGTGTCGGCAGTTGTAAACCAGACACTGGTGTCGGTTACCGGCATTGGGCGAATTGCAAAGGATAAACTGGTTACGACCAAAGGATTAAAAGCGGGACAGGATTTAGTTGTCACCAAATGGATTGGATTAGAGGGAACTTCTATTATTGCGGCAGAATTTGAGAAAGAATTGAAAAAACGTCTGCCGGTTTCGATTGTGGATGAGTCCAAGAAATTTGCTTCGCTTTTAAGCGTCGTAAAAGACAGTCGCGTTGCGATGCAGGTTGGTGTTTCAGCCATGCATGATGTGACAGAGGGCGGTATTTTTGGTGCTCTTTGGGAGATGGCAGAAGCATCCGGTGTAGGCCTTTGTGTCGATTTGAAGAAAATACCGATTCGTCAGGAGACAATTGAAATCTGTGAATTTTTCAACTTGAATCCGTATCAGTTGATTTCCAGCGGCTCAATGCTCATTGGCACTGACCACGGAAGCCAGCTTGTGGATGCCCTTGCGAAAGAGGGTATTCATGCGGCGGTTATTGGCAAGGCAGTAGAGGGAAATGACCGTGTGATTTTCAATGATGGAGAAAAACGTTTTTTAGAGCCGCCCAAGGCGGATGAATTATACCGCGCGTTTGATTAACCGCAGAATTGGAGGATATGATGCAGGAAGAAATGCAGGAAAAAATCTTACGAAACATTGCGAAAAACGGAAAACTTTCGACGGAAGATTTAGCAGCTATGTTAGCGGCATCTCCGGAAGAAATTGAAAAAGAAATGAAAGCGATGGAAGAGCAGGGAATTATCTGCGGCTATCCGACTTTGATTAATTGGGACAAGACCGGCTGCGAGCATGTGACGGCGTTGATTGAAGTTACGGTTGCGCCGGAGCGCGGACGTGGATTTGATAAGGTCGCGGAGCGCATTTACCAGTTTGACGAGGTAGAAAGCCTGTATTTGATGAGCGGAAGCGGATTTGATTTGACCGTTATTATCGTTGGAAAGACAATGAAAGAGGTTGCGTGGTTTGTCGCGACAAAACTGGCGCCGATGGAATCGGTTATGAGTACGGCAACACATTTTGTTTTGAAGAAATATAAAGAACACGGACTTTCTCTTGTGACAGAGGAACGAGGTGATGAAAGGCAGTTGATTACTCCATGAGAAACCCATTGTCTAAAATGGTAACGGAGATGGAACCATCCGGAATCCGCCGGTTTTTTGATGTGGCAAGCACGATGGAAAATGTCATATCACTTGGCGTAGGAGAGCCGGATTTTGATACACCGTGGCACATTCGCGAGGAGGGCATTTACTCGCTGGAAAAGGGGCGCACGTTTTATACATCCAATGCAGGGCTTTTGCCTCTGCGCGAAGAAGTTTGTACTTATTTGAAACGCCGTTTTTCGCTTTCGTATGATTCGGACGAGGTCATTATTACGGTCGGCGGCAGCGAGGCAATCGATATTGCTTTCCGCACAATGCTTGACCTGGGGGATGAAGTTATTGTTCCGGAGCCTTGTTTTGTGTCTTATGTGCCGTGTATTACGATGGCAGGGGGCGTGCCGGTAAGACTTGCATTAGAAGAAAAGGATGAATTTAAGCTGACAAAACAAAAATTGTTGTCGGCGATAACGGATAAAACGAAAATGGTTGTTCTGCCGTTTCCAAACAATCCGACCGGTGCGATTATGACGCGCGAGGAATTACAGATTGTTGCGGACGTAATTAAGGAACATGATTTGTTTGTTCTGTCCGATGAAATTTATTCGGAATTAAGCTATCAGGGCGACCATGTGTCAATTGCGGCAATTCCGGGGATGAAGGAAAGAAGTGTTGTAATTAACGGATTTTCAAAATCCTATGCGATGACCGGCTGGCGTCTTGGCTATGCGGTCGGACCAAAAGAAATCATAAAACAGATGATAAAGGTACATCAATATCTTATTATGAGTGCACCGACAACGAGTCAGTATGCAGCGATTGAAGCACTGCGAAATGGCGATGAGGACGTGGCAAAAATGCGTGAGAGCTATGATGAAAGACGCCGCTTTTTAGTGAAAGAGCTGCGTGAAATGGGCATGCCGTGTTTTGAGCCGATGGGGGCATTTTATGTATTCCCAAATATCAGCCGTTTTGGTATGACGAGCGAGGAGTTTGCCAAAACACTTCTCGAAAAAGAACACGTTGCGGTGGTGCCGGGGTCTGCGTTTGGCGCATGCGGGGAAGGTTTTCTGCGAATTTCTTATGCATATTCGATTGAAGACTTAAAGAAGGCACTGGTTAAAATTCAGAATTTTATAGACACTATTTCGTAATTATGCTATTATAAAGATAAGATTGTGCAGAGGAGAGAGAATATGGCTACTTTAAATGCGGAACATATCAATCCTTTTTTGATGGCGGCGAAAAAGGTATTGCAGGACATGTGCTTTGTTGATGTTGCAATACAAAAGCCGATATTGAAGGAAGCAAAATTTGACCATAATAACTGGGTCATTATTATTGGCGTAACCGGGGAAATGAGAGGACAGGTGTTAATTGGCATGACAGAGGAAAATGCCTGTGCGATTGCTTCTAAAATGTGTATGATGGAAGTGAAAACCATTGATGATTTTGCATCAAGCGCAATCAGTGAGTTAGGAAACATGATTATGGGAAATGCGGCAACCGTATTCTCATCAAACGGTGTTGGAATTGACATCACACCGCCGACATTATCTCATGGTGACGTAAGTTTTACGAATAACTTTGCTAAGACTTTGTGTGTGCCGATGGCATTTGCAGATGGCAGCGGAAGCATCGATTTGTTCCTTGCACTCAGACAGGAAGATTAATATGTTAAATATTGTATTATTAGAACCGGAAATTCCTGCGAATACCGGGAATATAGGAAGGACCTGCGTGGCGGCTGGTGCTAAACTTCATCTGATTGAGCCGATGGGCTTTCAAATTAATGAAAAGCAGGTCAAAAGAGCAGGACTTGATTACTGGGATAAATTGGATTACACAATTTATGACAGTTATCCGGATTTTTTAGAGAAAAATCCAGGCGCCAAAATTTACATGGCAACGACAAAAGCAAAGCATATTTACAGCGACGTATCATTTGAAGAAGACTGCTATATTATGTTTGGCAAAGAAAGTGCCGGAATCCCGGAAGAGATTCTGGTGGAGAATGAGGAAACGACGATTCGGATTCCGATGTATGGCGAGATTCGCTCGCTGAATCTGGGTAATTCAGTAGCAATTGTTTTGTATGAAGCGCTCAGGCAGCAGGGCTTTCCGGAACTCAATCCGATGGGGCATCTTCATCATTCTCATTGGAAAGATGGCACGGTATAGGAAACTGCAAAGGGAACTTTTTGAAAAAAGTTCTCTTTTTTTGCAACTTTTTCAAATGTTGAATCGTTATGTAGGTAGAAAGGGGAAAAAACAATGATAGATGTGGCAGCCAATCCATCGGACGCGGTGGAAAAAGCCCTGGACTTATTTGGCAATGATATATTGCGGTTAGCCTATTCCTACATGAAAAGCAGGGAGGATGCAGAAGATATTGTTCAGGAGGTGCTGATTCGCCTTATGCAGTCAGCAGGAGTATTTGAAGATGAGAGTCATGAAAAAGCGTGGCTTCTAAAGGTAGCGTCGAATTTGTGCAAGGACAAGCTAAAATCGGCGTCCAGACAGAGGGAGGTGGCAATACCGGAAGGGTACGATGTGGCAGATGAGAAGCAGGAACAAAAGGAAGAAAGTGATATTTTGCAAATTATATCACAACTGCCCGAGAAGTACCGGAGTGCCATCCATTTGTATTATTACGAAGAGTACTCCGTTAAGGAAATTGCAGAGATATTAGAGAAGAAAGAGACTACAATACGGTCTCTTTTGAAACGCGGGCGGGAGAAACTAGCGAGGATGCTTCCTCAGCAGATGAAAGGAGATGATGGTCATGCAGCAGGAATATAAAGAAGCAATGGAAAAAATTTCCCTTAGTGACAGCGATAAAAAGCGAATACTTGCCAATGTGAAAAAAGCCTGTGAAGAGTCGGAAGAAAAAGTGATTTCGATGGACGAATTTAAGAAAAGACCACGTTTCTCCGCTCGTCAAAAAGGAATGGCGGCTGCCGTTGCGGTACTTGTTGTTGCCGTTACTGCCGTTGTATCAAAAGGATTTTTTGGAGGCAAATTAAAGAAACAGCCAAAGCAGGGTGAAATTGTAGCAAGCAGTGATGAAGAAGAGTGGCAGGAATTAGATTCCATTGAGGCAATTGCCAAAGAGACGGACTGTCGCACCTATAAGCTTGGTAATGTTTCCAAATCTTATCGTGTAAAAAAGGTTGAAGTGAAGAAAAAAGCAAAGCACGTAAAAATAACGTACCGGAATAAAAAGAAAAAAGATAAGATTCTCTTTGAGTACAAAGAAGAAGAAAATGCACCGGAAGTAATCAATCAGTTCACCGAGGAAAATGAGCTGAAGAAAGAGACGGTGGATGATTCGGAAGTTACCATGTATGGTGACGAAAAATGTGATGCCATGACTTGGCAGAAAGAATCCTGCACATTTGCCGTGAAGATGAGTACGGCGTGCAGTACCGAAAAAGCAAAGAAAATTGTTTCAGGAACCAAAGAGGAAAATAAACCGGACAAAGATACCGATGCTAAGGTGAAAAAGGATGAAAAGCACATCGCAAGCAATGCGGTGGGCTGGAGTGGTAAGGAAAGCGAATCCGATGACAAGGAGCGCAGACGTGTGCTCCGTAAGATTTATGACATGTACGGATTCCGCGTGACCGTTGAGGATCCGGCGAGAAAAGTGATTTACAAGGTGGTGGATGATTTTGAATCATTCAGTTTCCATTATGATGAACTTTCAGAACTGGAAAATCAGCGGATTGTCGGATATGCCGGTGTCGAGGGCTGCCCATCCGGTGTACTCGATGGCTTTGAGAAAAAGCAGGACATTGAAGTGAATGGATTAACCGTAATGTGGTATCAGAATAAGAAAGACGAATCCTTATTCTACTTTATGAAACGCAAGGTTGCCATATCCCTTTTGATTAAAGACTGGTCCGGTGAAAATACGGAAAATATGCTCAGCGGACTCATGAGTGTAATCCGCATTTCCCTGGATGCTGCCCATGATGACAAGGGAGATAATAGCAGCACGGATTCGGAAAATAATAACGATAAGAACACAGATAATACCGACGCGGAGCCAACCGACAATGGTGACAGCACAAGTAACAATGAAAGTGTAGAGGCGTACCGTCAGGCGGCGCAGGATATTCAGTATGCGGTGGCAGACGGAAGTTTGAAAAAACTTTCTTCCTACATTCGTTTCCCGTTAAGTGTTAAAGGACTTGGCGTGACAGTTTCCAGTGCAAAAGAGTTTCAGGCATTGGATTCGTCAAAGATTTTCACCAGTGAGTGGGTAGATGCGGTAGTATCGTATGACACCGGCAAGATTAAGAACAGTACGAAATCCTTTACGATGGGAGATGGCAGCCACAAGCTTGTCTGCCAGATAAAAAATGACTCCGTTGTGATAACGGAGTTTCATGTAAACAGTGATGAGGTGCAGCCGGACACTGAGCCGACTGACTCCCCATCCGAGGAATAATCCTCTTTCTTTATGCTTTTGGCAAAGTAAATACAAATTCAGAACCAACGCCTACAGTGCTGACAACATCAATTGTCTGCTTGTGGGCGTTTATGATTTCCCGGCAGATGGCAAGCCCAAGTCCGGAGCCTAATTTATCTTTCCCGCGGGATAAATCGGTTTTGTAAAAGCGGTCCCAAATGAGGTTTAGATCCTCACGCGGAATCCCAATGCCGGAATCCTTTACCGAAATAAAAACTTTTTCTCCTTTGGTAAAGGTATGCACACAGATTTCTGATTCTTCGTGACTGAACTTAATTGCGTTATCACAGAGATTTCTAAGAACCTGTAAAATCTTTTGCTTATCGGCGTAAACGAGCAGTTCTTCCGGCTCACAGAAATCGTAAGTGAAGCTGATTTGCTTATTGGAAGCTGTTCCTTCGAGACTTTCGCACGTCATTTTGACTGCCTTGTGAATGTCGAATGATTCCTGCTCAAGCATAATATTGTCGCGGTCGTAGTTGTTCATATCAATTAAATTTGACGTTAATTTTGTCAGCCGCTCGGTTTCATACAAAATAATATCTAAATATTTTTCCTGATTATCTGCCGGAATTACGCCATCTTTCATCGCCTGAACATAACCCTGAATACTTGTTAAAGGGGAGCGGAAATCGTGCGAAATGTTGGAAATGAATTTTCGCTGGTACTCATCGAATTTACTGAGTTCTGCCCCGATGACATTCAATGTCTTTGCCAATTCGCCGTATTCATCCTGAGATTTAATGAGAATCGGCGGATTTTCGTGGTTAATCGAAAACTGGCTGGCGCCTTTGCGCAGCGTGCGCAGTGGACGTACATTGAAAATGTAAATGAGTATGAACACAAAACCGACAATTGCCATAATCAGATAGAAAAAGGTTGTTAATATGTTGGTGTAATATATGGCACGATTGTTGATAAACTGGTCCGGCTGTGCGAGAACAAGGTAGCCGTTTAAGTAGGCACTCTGTTCCATTGGCAGAATGACACAGGTTGAATTCTCGGATAAGAGACCGCCGAGTGTCGTGTCTTTAATCACGTCTTCGTGAAGGAAAGAGGAACTTCCCTGATAGATATTATACGTTTTCTCGGTATCTGTGTTGAGAATTACATCGCCATCGCTGCACACAATTAAGATTTCTGCTTCAGCGGCTTCGGACGCCATTTTCAACTGGTCGCGCAGTGATAAAATGGTCGTTTTTGTATAGCGCTGTTCATTGATGTGCGAGCCAAGCAGCGTGATTCCGACACTGCGGAGATTGCTAACGCTTTCGGACTCAACACGCTCCGAAATATAGTCGCGTCCAACGGTTGTTATCAGGTAAAAGGTGATGGCAAACAGGACGAGGTAAAATGCTAATAGTTTTCGACCGAGGGTCGTCTTTAAGTATTTTTTCATACGAAGTCTCCTATGCGTTTACTTCAAATTTGTAGCCAATGCCCCATACAGTCGTAAGAGACCATACCGGGTTTTCAGTTAATTTCTCGCGGATTCGTTTGATATGAACATCCACGGTCCGGGTTTCACCAATATATTCATACCCCCAGATTTGGTCTAAAAGCTGTTCTCTTGTAAATACCTGATTCGGATGGGACGCAAGGAAGTACAACAGCTCCAGCTCTTTTGGCGGCATTTCAATTGGTTTTTCGTGGTCTGTTACAGAATAGTTTGCAAGGCTGATAACAAGACCATCGTAAGTTACGACATCTTTCGGCTCGTCTTTGGCGGCGGAAGCCACCCTTGCCTGCTGGTTGTCGAACCGGCGTAAAACGGCTTTTACGCGTGCTACAACTTCTTTTGGCTCAAATGGTTTGATGATGTAGTCATCTGCACCAAGTTCAAGTCCTAATACTTTATCGAAAGTTTCTCCTTTAGCAGACAGCATAATAACCGGTGTTGTATACTGCTTGCGAATCTCTCGCAGTACGTCATAGCCGTCAATACCGGGCAGCATGATGTCGAGTAAAATTAAGTCCGGCTGGAAACTTTGGTGCTTTTCCAAAGCGGTTTCGCCGTCTTCTGCAATTTCACACTGAAAACATTCTTTTGTTAAATACAATGCGATTAACTCTGCAATATTGGCATCGTCATCGACGATTAGAATTTTTCTTTTTTCCATAAATGATTCCTCTTTCTCCTGTTTTACTTTATGTGTTTAATATCACTTAAATTCAACCACGGTTACGCCATATCCGCCTTCCCCGTATTCTCCCATGCGGTAACTTTTGACGTACTTGCTTTTTTTGCAGTGGTTTTGGACAGCGTTTCGCAGGGCACCGGTGCCGACTCCATGGATAATGGTTACCTGATGGAGTTTGGCAAGGTAGGCGTCATCTAAATATTTGTCAAGCAGTCCAAGGGCTTCATCCACCGTCTTTCCGATTAAATTAATTTCCGGTGAAATAGTCATAGCCTTTGCCATTTTCATGTTTCTTGCATGGGTAATGGATGCTTCTTTTTTGGCGGCTTTGGTTTCCTGCTCCAAAAGTTCTAGGTCGCTTACGGAAACTTCCGAGCGCAGAATGCCCATTTGAACAAAACATTTTCCTTTGCTGTTTGGAAGTGTGCTTACGGTTCCTTTAATCCCCATCGAATGAACCATAACAATGTCGCCAATCTGCAATTTGTCCGGTGCTTTCTTCGGTGCATTTTTCGTTCCCTCAATTGTCAGCTCGCTCTCGGTTTCGTTGAGCGCTTTGCGCAGGTTTGCGCGCTCTTTTTCCATTTCTTTTGTCATGCCGGAACCTTTCATCCACTTGTTGTACTTGCGGATGGATTCATCGGCGGTGTCTTTTGCCTTCTGGATAATCTCGTGGGCCTCTTCGTTTGCACGGCGTAAAATTTTATCCTTGGCGGCATCAATCCGCTCGTTTTTCGCTTTCATTTTATCACGGAAATGTTCTGCTTCTTCGCGGATTTTTTTCGCTTTCTCGCGTTCTTTTTCAGCGGCAGTTCTGGCGTCCTCAAGTCCGGTGACAACGTCTTCAAAACTGCGGCTGTCGGAGTCGACAAGTTTGCCTGCCTCATCAATAATTTCTTTTGGAAGACCTAATTTTCCGGATATTGCGAACGCATTACTTTTTCCCGGAACGCCGACTAACAGCCGGTAAGTCGGCTGCAAAGATTCTACGTCAAATTCACACGAGGCGTTTTCCACGCCATCGGTGGACAGGGCATAAATTTTTAATTCGCTGTAGTGCGTCGTAGCCATAGCGGTTACATTTCGGTTATGCAGATTATCTAAAATCGCAATCGCGAGCGCAGCACCTTCGGTTGGGTCGGTTCCGGCGCCAAGCTCATCAAAGAGTGCCAGTGTCTTTTTGTTCGCGCGTTTCAAAATATAAACGGTGTTCACCATGTGGGAGGAGAATGTACTCAGACTTTGCTCAATACTCTGCTCATCGCCAATATCAGCGTAAACTTCTTCGTATACGCGCAGGTGCGAGTGGTCATACGCCGGAATGTGCAGACCGGCCTGTCCCATCAGAGTAAATAATCCAACCGTTTTTAACGATACGGTTTTACCGCCGGTGTTTGGTCCGGTGATAATCAGCAAATCATAAGTTTTTCCGAGTGTCACATCAATCGGCACGACTTTATCTTTTGGAATCAGCGGGTGGCGTCCCTTTTTAATA
>CALELW010000290.1 GCA_937902905.1 uncultured Clostridium sp.
CTAAGATTATATCTTATTAGGTCGGTGTGTTACAACTATAGTTTATCACAACAGATTATATAAAAACACACATTGACACAACTGTATAAATATTAAAAATCAATATAAAGCAAAGGGAGGTGTCTATAATATGAGCAAAACCCCAACAGCCTTATCCCCCTGGGATTCTATGCTAAAACGAATTGTATGGAAGCAATTAGGAGATATTCGAAACAAAAAAATACTTGACTTTGGCAGTGGCATAGGAGTAACAGCGGATTACTTAGGGAAAAACAATGATGTTATTGCTATTGAACCAAATGAGGAAAGTGTGGCGGCACGGTGGACAAATAATCAATACACGCAAATGATTGGAAGCGTGGATAGACTGTGTGAATTTACGGATGAAACCTTTGATTTTATTATTTGTCATAATGTATTAGAGTATACAGAAGATAGAGCAGATATTGTCAGAGAGTTTGCTAGAGTTTTGAAACCACATGGGAAAATTTCAATTGTAAAGCACAATCGGGCAGGGAGGGTAATGCAGATGATAGTGCTTTTAAATGATTTTGAAAAGGCACATAGTTTGTTGTCGGGAAATGATGGAATGGCATCAAAATATGGAGCGATTCATTATTATGAAGATGCGGATATAGAAAATTGGTGTCCTGAGCTTACAATTACGCAGACACGCGGTATCAGGACGTTTTGGGACATGCAGCAGAATCAGGAGATCCACAAAGATGTTGGCTGGCAGGAAAAAATGATAGAGATAGAGATGCGTGTATCCGACATGAAAGAGTATCAGGATATTGCTTTTTTTCATCATTTGATACTTGAGAAAACCAATAAAAAGAGAGCAATGCCCCCATTGACAAAACCATCAATTCATGTAAAGATGAGAGCAACCCTTTCCGAACGGCAAGGGCATAATGTAAAATTGGAGGACAGAAAATGAAAGTAGCAGCAACTTATGAAAATGGAGAGGTTTTTCAGCACTTTGGTCATACCAAACAGTTCAAAGTGTATGAAATAGAGGATGGTAAAGTTGTGTCATCTGAAATTGTAGAAACAAATGGACAAGGTCACAGTGCTCTGGCAGATTTTTTGCATGAACAGGCGGTTTCTACTGTGATTTGTGGAGGCATTGGCGAGGGTGCGCAAGCGGCACTCACAGAACAGGGAATTGAGCTGTTTGCCGGTGTCAGCGGACAGGCAGATGAGGCAGTAGAAAATTATATCAAAGGGGAACTTACTTCTACCGGTGCCAATTGTGATCATCACGGTGAAGAAGGTTCTTGCGGCGGACACGAAGATGGCGGATGTGGTTCTGCATGTGGAGGCGGCTGTGGTGGCTGTCACAGCAAACCACCTTTTGAGGGGAAGAATGTAGGTAAGACGATGAGGGTGCATTACAAAGGTACATTTAATGATGGAACTCAGTTTGATTCTTCCTACGATCGTGGTGAGCCGCTGGAGTTCGTTTGCGGTGCGGGAATGATGATTTTAGGATTTGATAAAGCAGTGGCAAATATGGAAGTTGGACAGATTGCGGACGTTCATTTGGAGCCGTCGGAAGCGTATGGCGAAGCGGACCCGGATGCAATATTTACCGTGGAAATTGATAAGATGCCGGGGGCAGAGGCGTTGGAGACCGGACAGCAGGTATATCTCCAAAATATGTACGGACAGCCGTTCCCGGTAAAAGTTACAGCCAAAGATGAAGGCACGATAACATTTGATGCGAACCATGAGATGGCTGGCAAAGAGTTAAATTTCCGGATTGAAATTGTAGAGATTTTATAGGAAAACCGGTAAAAAGGACAAGAAGTACAATTATTATATTTGTTATCTAACCAGTTCTGTCAAGGCAAATTCTGAGCAGGAAAGGGAATTGATTAATATGTCAGAGCAGACTCCTTATGATTGCAGAGCGAATCATAAGGCTGCTTTTGATGACATTTCACCTGTCCTTTTGGAAGATCATTTGAGAAAAACAGGAAGTAAATTAGCAAAACAGGTTAAAGAACGGTTCTCCACGCGCAGAATTCTTTACGGATGAAGATAGACGAGCTATGAGGATTAGAATTCCGGTTCATCCGGCGTTTTTGGAAGAAGGTACTGACATAACAGGAACTGAAGAAAAGGCGACGAAAAAAGTGACTAAAAAGATGAAACAATATTCTTTGATTTTGAATTTTATGGCAGATGGGGAATGACATAAGACATCGGAGATTACA
>CALELW010000291.1 GCA_937902905.1 uncultured Clostridium sp.
ATGAGATGCAGAAACGTGATGCAAAGAAAGGTCTTGCAACACTTTGTATCGGTGGTGGAATGGGATGTTCCACAATTGTTGAGAGAGACTAATTTTACTTTTGGGACGAGCCGGTATGTTATCGGTTCGTTCCTGTGATGTAAAAAAGAAATTTTAAATGGAGGATACTTTCAATGGAATTTGTAACATATGAAGTAGAAGGTGCAGTTGGTATTATTACCATCAACCGCCCAAAAGCATTGAATGCGTTAAACAGCGCTGTTTTGGATGAACTGAACCAGACTTTGGATGCAGTTGACAAAAACGAAATCCGCTGCCTGATTTTGACAGGTGCCGGAGAGAAATCTTTTGTTGCCGGTGCAGACATCGGAGAGATGAGCACATTGACAAAAGCAGAAGGCGAAGCCTTTGGTAAAAAAGGAAACGATGTATTCCGTAAGTTAGAGACATTCCCGATTCCTGTAATTGCAGCAGTAAACGGATTTGCTCTTGGCGGCGGATGCGAAATTTCCATGAGTTGTGATATTCGTATCTGTTCAGATAACGCCGTATTTGGCCAGCCGGAAGTAGGACTTGGTATTACTCCTGGATTTGGCGGCACACAGAGACTTGCCCGTTTAGTAAGCCCTGGTATGGCAAAACAGATGATTTATACAGCAAGAAATATTAAAGCAGACGAAGCTTACCGCATCGGTCTTGTAAATGCTGTATATCCACAGGAAGAACTGATGGATGCAGCAAAGAAGATGGCATCCGGTATTGCTAAGAATGCACCGATTGCTGTCCGCAACTGCAAAAAGGCAATTAATGAAGGACTTCAGGTAAATATGGATGAGGCAATTGTAATCGAAGAGAAATTGTTCGGTGACTGCTTCGAGACAGAAGACCAGAAAGCCGGAATGGGTAACTTCTTAGAGAAAGATAAAGAGAAAAAATTAAAAGTGGTACCATTCAAAAACTGTTAATTCGTGACGACATCCCATCTGGGATTTGAATCAAATAAAATGGAGGTAAATACAATGAAAGTTGGTATTATTGGAGCTGGAACAATGGGTTCCGGTATTGCGCAGGCATTTGCGCAGACAGAAGGTTATGAAGTATGTTTGTGTGACATCAATGAAGAATTTGCTGCAAACGGTAAAAACAAGATTGCAAAAGGTCTTCAGAGACTTGTTACAAAAGGAAAGAAAACACAGGAAGAAGTTGACGCTATCTTAGCAAAAATTACAACTGGTGTAAAAGATATTTGTACCGATTGTGATTTGATTGTTGAGGCAGCTTTGGAAGTTATGGATGTTAAAAAACAGACATTCAAAGAACTGCAGGATATCGTAAAGAAAGAAGACTGCATTTTTGCTACCAATACTTCTTCTTTGTCAATTACAGAAATCGGTGCAGGCATTTCTCATCCGGTTATCGGAATGCACTTCTTTAACCCGGCTCCTGTTATGAAGCTTGTTGAAGTTATCCGCGGCGAGAACACAACAGACGAAGTAAACGATAAAGTAGTTGCTATCGCAAAAGAAATTGGTAAAACACCGGTTGAAGTAAAAGAAGCTGCCGGATTTGTTGTAAACCGTATTTTGATTCCTATGATTAACGAAGCAGTTGGCATCCTTGCTGATGGTGTTGCTTCTGCTGAGGGTATCGATGCTGCTATGCAGCTTGGTGCAAACCACCCAATGGGACCTCTTGCACTTGGTGATTTGGTTGGTCTTGATATCTGCCTTGCTATTATGGAAGTTCTTCAGGCAGAGACTGGTGACCCGAAATACCGTCCACATCCATTGCTTCGTAAAATGGTACGTGCCGGCAAACTCGGACGTAAAACTGGTGTTGGATTCTTTGATTATTCCAAATAATATTATAGAAAGGAGTTCATGTTATCATGGATTTTAAATTAGACAAACAGCATGAGATGGCGAGACAGTTGTTCAAAGATTTTGCTGAGAACGAAGTAAAGCCACTTGCGCAGGAAACCGATGAAACAGAAGTATTCCCTCGTGAGACTGTTGACAAAATGATGAAACTTGGTTTCATGGGAATTGCGATTCCTAAAGAGTACGGCGGACAGGGCTGTGACCCATTGATGTACACAATGTGCGTTGAGGAGTTAGCTAAAGTTTGTGGTACAACAAGCGTTATTGTATCCGCTCATTCTTCTCTTGGTGCTGACCCAATTATGATGTACGGTACAGAAGAGCAGAAAAAGAAATATCTTGTACCACTTGCAAGTGGTGAGAAATTAGGTGCTTTCGGTTTGACTGAGCCGGGTGCAGGTACTGACGCACAGGGACAGCAGACAAAGGCTGTTTTAGATGGTGACGAATGGGTACTCAATGGTTCTAAATGCTTTATCACAAATGGTAAAGAAGCAGATATTTATATCATCATTGCCGTAACCGGTATCATCGAAAAACGTGGTAGAAAAGTAAAAGAAATTTCGGCTTTCATCGTTGAGAAAGATACTCCTGGATTTACTTTTGGTACAAAGGAGAAGAAGATGGGTATCCGTGGTTCATCCACATACGAGTTAATCTTCGAGGACTGCCGTATTCCAAAAGAAAATCTTCTTGGTGCACAGGGCAAAGGTTTCGGAATTGCCATGCATACACTGGATGGTGGACGTATTGGTATCGCTGCTCAGGCACTTGGTCTGGCAGAAGGCGCTTTGCAGGCAACAATCGATTATGTAAAAGAAAGAAAACAGTTCGGTCGTTCGATTGCACAGTTCCAGAATACACAGTTCCAGCTTGCTGATATGGCAACAAAAGTGGAAGCTGCTAAGATGCTTGTATATCGTGCAGCAATGGCAAAAGCTACGCAGAAAGTTTACAGCGTAGAAGCTGCTATGGCAAAATTGTACGCAGCAGAAGTTGCTATGGAAGTAACAACAAAAGCAGTTCAGTTACACGGTGGTTATGGCTACATCAGAGAATATGACGTTGAGCGTATGATGCGTGATGCAAAAATCACAGAAATCTACGAAGGAACTTCAGAAGTTCAGCGTATGGTTATCTCTGGCAGCTTATTGAAATAGGAGGTGCTCTCGTGAAAATAGTAGTATGTATTAAACAGGTACCGGATACTAAGGGCGGCGTTGTATTTAACCCGGACGGTACATTGAATAGAGGTGCGATGCTTACCATCATGAACCCGGATGATAAAGCCGGTTTGGAAGCAGCACTGAGAATTAAAGAAGAAACAGGTGCAGAAGTTACTGTTCTTACCATGGGACTTCCAAAAGCAGAAGAAGTTCTTCGTGAGGCAATGGCAATGGGTGCTGACAATGGTATCCTTGTAACAGACCGTGTACTCGGTGGTGCTGATACTTGGGCTACTTCTACAACAATTGCCGGTGCACTTCGTAACATTGATTACGATTTGATTATCACAGGCCGTCAGGCTATCGATGGTGATACTGCACAGGTTGGTCCACAGATTTCCGAGCACTTGGATATTCCGGTTATCTCTTATGCACAGAATATCAAAGTGGAAGGTGACAGCGTAATCGTTGAGCGTCAGTATGAGGACCGTTACCATGTAGTAAAGGCTAAAATGCCTTGCTTGATCACTGCTCTTTCTGAGTTGAATGAGCCACGTTATATGACTCCGGGCGGAATCATGGACGCATTTGACAAAGAGATTACCGTTTGGGGACGTGCAGACCTTAAAGATGTAGATGATTCTAACCTTGGTCTGAAAGGTTCTCCGACAAAAATTGCAAAAGCTTCCGATAAGGTTCGTAAGGGTGCCGGTGAAGTCGTTACCCTTGACCCGGCAGAAGCTGCTCAGTATATTGTAGATAAGTTTAAAGAGAAACATGTAATCTAATTATTATAAAGGAAAAGTGGTGAAAAAAATGAGTTTAGAAGAATATAAAGGTGTATATGTCTTTGCACAGCAGGTTGACGGAGAAGTAAGTGGAATCGCTTACGAACTGCTTGGCAAAGCAAAAGATCTGGCAAAAGATTTGAACGCAGAAGTTACCGCTGTTTTGCTTGGTTACGGTGTTAAGGGCCTTGCAGATTCTTTGGCTGAGTATGGTGCAGACAAAGTAATCGTAGTGGATGACAAAGAACTTGAAGTATATCGTACAGAGCCGTATGCTCATGCACTTGCTTCTGTAATCAATGAGTACAAGCCTGAAATTATGCTGGTTGGTGCAACAGCAATTGGCCGTGACTTAGGTCCTCGTGTATCTGCACGTGTAGCAACAGGTCTGACTGCTGACTGTACAGTACTTGAGATTGGTGATTTCACCGATAACATGACAAAGGAGACCATTCCAAATCAGCTTCTTATGACACGTCCTGCATTTGGTGGTAATACAATCGCTACGATTGCATGTCCATACAACCGTCCACAGATGGCTACCGTTCGTGCCGGTGTTATGCAGAAGATTGACCCAATTAAGGGTGCAAAAGCTGAAGTAATCGAGTACAATCCGGGATTTACTCCGGACAACAAATATGTTGAGATTCTTGATGTTGTTAAATCTGTAGCTGACACAGTAGATATCGCAGATGCTAAGATTTTGGTATCCGGCGGTCGTGGTGTTGGAAGCGAAGAAAACTTCAAACTTCTTCAGGATCTGGCAGATGTACTTGGCGGAACAGTAAGCTGTTCCCGTGCCGTTGTTGAGAATGGCTGGCTTCCGGTTGAGCGTCAGGTAGGACAGACCGGTAAAACCGTTCGTCCTAACGTATACTTTGCAATCGGTATTTCCGGTGCTATTCAGCACGTAGCAGGTATGGAAGAATCTGACATTATCGTTGCTATTAACAAAGACGAGACAGCTCCAATCTTTGATGTAGCTGACTATGGTCTGGTAGGCGATTTGAATAAGATTGTTCCTCAGTTGACAGAGCTTTTAAAAGCAGAATTGGCTGAGAAAAACTAATTTTAGGCGAGAAATCGTTTGATAAAAAAGAAAACAATAAATTACAGTTTGTGGTTTATTGTTTTCTTTTCATTTGAGGGTGTTTAGATGATGAAGAAAAAAAGAAAGCATAATTCTGTTTTGCTTGGTATGCTTATTTGTGTGGTAATCGCGCTGGTTGTCACTGTGTCCGGCTTTTGGATTATGCGAAAACAATTGAATGAAAGCAAAACGGATGAGGCGCAGGGAAAAGTATATCAAAAACACTATGCGTTTATTGTGGAAAATCCGGAAGATGAATTTTGGGAAAATGTTTATCAGGCGGCGAAAGCACAGGGCGGAAAACAAGGGATTTATGTTGAGCGGATTTCCGACTATTTGACCGGAGATTTAAGTGTGAAAGAATATGTGGAAGCTGCGATTGCACAGCAGGTGGATGGAATTTTGCTGCAATCATCCGCAAAAGAAGTGGGTGAGGCGATGAATGAGGCAATGGATCAAAAAATTCCGGTAGTTACAATGCTTCATGATAACTACAATGGAAAACGCTGTTCATTTCTTGGAATTAATGAAGTGGATATTGGGAAACAATATGTTTTCTTGATACAGAAGGCGGTATCCAAAAAGAAGAAAAATGTCTGCATTCTCACGGAAAATACAAAGGGAACGGGTGATCATCGTTTGGTGATTCAGACGATTCGCCAGCAGGTAAAAGATGCAGATGTTAAGATTGTTTCGGTTGATACAAATACGGAATTTGGAATGGAAAAAGCAGTCCGCGGATTGTTATTAGATAAGAATAAATGTCCGGATGTTTTGGTCTGTCTTTCGATGGATGCGACAACTTATGCGTACCAGACGGTTGTTGACCAAAGTAAAGTTGGCAGCGTAAAAATCATTGGCGCTTACGAAAATGATGAAATCGTAGCGGCAGTGAAAAAAAATATTTTGGAAGCTTCCGTTACCGTGAGTCCGAAAACACTGGGTGAAAAAGCGGTCGATACTGTTGTGGAATATACTGACAAAGGAATTGTGAATGAGTACCAGTCCATATCCGGGAAAATAATAAGGGGCAATTAGAATGAAACGGTTTAATTCGATTAGTACAAAAATGATTGCACTTTTGATATTTACATCCATTATGACACTTGTTATTAATATCATTATGTTTGTAAATATCAATCAGGCATTAGGACAGATTGAACAGGTTTATGCCACGAATGTGCAGTTGAATGAAATGGAAGAAGAATTGGACAAGATACAGGAACAGCTTCTTTCTTATCTGCGCACGAAAAATTCAAATGACTTACAGGCTTACTATATCAGTGAGCAGAATATAAATCAAAAGCTGGTATCCCTGCGGCCAAATGAAGCAGAGGGAGAGACCGGTATTTTAAAAAATAATATTTATTATTTGGGAAAAAATTATTTAAAAATCACAGAGGAGGCAATTGCCGCAAAACGTGGCAGAAATGTTGATGTCTATGATGAAAAATATGAACAGGCAGTAAAAATTAAGGTTTATCTGGGTGATTACATGAATCAGTTGAATAATAACCAGTTTCAGAAAAATTCGGATAATTACCTTTTGCTTCAGCGTTTCCTTCGTTATATGGAGGCAATCGGAACGGTGATGTTTTTCCTTGTTGTTATTTGTGATACAATTATGGTAATCATGCTGACGAGACGTCTGACAAATCCGCTGAAAGTGCTTGCCGGCCGTGCTAAGCAGGTGACAAATGGAGATTTGTCTGTTCAGATTCCGATTTTTCAGACCGGAGATGAAGTGGAAAGTCTTTCAAAAGCCTTTGATAAAATGATGGAGAGTATTCGAAGTTATATTGAGGCACAGCGAATCAGCATGGAAAAAGAAACAGAACTGAGGGAAAATGAGTTAAAGACGCAGGCGTTATTAAAAGATGCCCAGTTAAAATATCTGCAGTCGCAGATTAACCCGCATTTTTTGTTTAATACCTTGAATGCCGGGATGCAGCTTGCGACGATTGAAGATGCCGAAAAGACGGCTGTATTTATTGAAAATATGGCAGAATTTTTCCGGTACAATTTATCCAAAATAAATGAAGATGCAACGCTTTACGATGAAATCCAGTTAGTGGACCGCTATATTTATATTTTGAATGTGCGGTTTGCCGGTGATATCCACTATCAGAAAGAAGTGGAAGAAGGAATCGGGGATGTGATTGTGCCATCCATGATTTTGCAGCCGCTTGTAGAAAATGCTGTGCAGTACGGAATTCGCGATGTGGATTGGGAAGGCGTTATTAAGCTTTTTGTGTACCGAAAAGATGGTTTTGTGTATATGGAAGTTAAGGACAATGGAAAAGGAATGGAGCAATCGTTGATTACCCGTATTTTGGATGGCGAAAATGTAAGAAACCAAAAGAACCGGAAATCAAACGGCATTGGTATTTACAATGTGAGAGAACGTCTTATGATGTATTATAACAGAGAAGATGTGCTGTTTATTGAGAGTGAAGGGGAAAATAAAGGAACGAAGTTTATTGTGAAGATACCATATGAGGAGGGATGAAAATGATTAAGATGCTGCTTGCCGATGATGAGGGGATTGTTTTACAGTCTTTGCAGCATATCATCGAAAAGAACTTTGGCACAAGCTGTGAGGTAAAGACAGCAAAAACAGGTAGAGAAGTAATCCGGCTTGCCGAAGAATTTCGTCCGGATATTGCCATGATGGATATTCAGATGCCTGGAATTAATGGAATTGAGGCAATTGAGGAAATCAAAACATTTTGTCCCAAAACCTGTTTTATTATTATGTCAGCATATGATACATTTGATTACGCAAAAAAAGCAATGTCACTTGGAGTGATGGACTTTATCACGAAGCCTGCAAATGCCACGCGTATTGTGCAAGTGCTGGAAAAGGCGATAGACGAGGTAAAGAGAAGACAGGAGCACTGGGAAAAAAATCTGGAATATAAAGAAAAATTAGAAGCGGTGATTCCAATTATCGAGAGTGGAATGATTTATTCCATTTTGTTTCAGGATAATTATTCCGGGGATACGGAACGCTTTCGGGAACTTTTGGATATTCCGCAGAAATATGGTTTTATTCTGGTGATTGAAGTGGGTGATGCGATTGAAAACCGAAAGATGACAAACGTAGTCGGTATGTCGGTAAAGGCACAAAAATTTTATGATGAATTTCGCCAGATTGTAAAGCAGTTTTTCCCGGCGACAGTAGGACCGATGATGGCAAACAAGGTAGTTGTTTTCGTGCCGGTTGAAACGCCGAAACAAGAGTACAAAGAAAGAGTATTAACCATTGAGCGTGCAGACCATATGATTCAAAAACTGACGACAAGGATTGAATTGTTTTTCCGTGTCGGAATAGGAAGTGTGCACCCATTAGACAATATATATCCTTCCTATCAGGAGGCATGTCTGGCGTTAAAGAAGGCAGACGGACCGGTTATGCATATTAACGACTTTGCAGCGGCACAGAGTGTGGAAGAAAATTATCCGTTAGATACGGAAAATGCGATGTATCTGGCACTACGCAAAGGGGATGTCGGCAAAATGTTAGGGGAAGCAAACCAATTTTTCCTTTGGATGGAAAACAATTACGGGACGTATGTCGAAGATATCCGGTTAAAGATATTGGAACTTGTGATGTATGCGGAGCGTATTGCATTTCACGAGGGCGGTATGTCGTATCATTTCCGTGACCGCACAGATTATTTGACGGAATTGATGGCAATTGTCCAGTTTGATGGATTAAAGCAATGGTTTTTAGAGCATATGCAGATGGCAGGAGAGGTGATTCACGCCAAGGCAAGTGAGAAATACAGCGATATTGTTGCCAAGGCGAGAAATTATATGGAAGAGAATTTCAGGAAAGATATTTCACTGGATGATGTGTCGAGGGTTGCCAATGTCAGTCCATATTATTTCAGTAAGGTATTTAAGGACGAAACCGGTGAAACTTTTGTGGAATATTTAACAAAACTTCGGATTGCGTATGCGAAGAAACTGTTGCGGGAAAAAGAAAAAAGCATTAAACAGATTTGTCTGGAATCGGGATACAGCGACCCGAATTATTTCAGCCGCATTTTCAAAAAATCAGTGGGTGTGACGCCTTCTGAATTTCAGAAAGAAGGAATGGAATAGAATGAAAAAAATAAATAGAAGAAGTTTTTTGCTTCTGTTTCTGAGTGTTCTCTGTATGTGTGGCCTGACCGGCTGTGGCGGGCAGGTGAAAGAAGAAACCAAGCAGGTAAAGAAGGAGATTCAGATTGGATTTTCCTTTGATTCACTTGTTATCGAGAGGTGGCAGCGTGACCGTGATGTGTTCGTCTCACAGGCACAGGAAGCCGGAGCAAAAGTAAATGTTCAGAATGCCGGCGGCGATGTGAAGACGCAGAGAAAGCAGATTTCGTATTTTATCGAGCAGAAGATGGATGTGATTGTTGTGGTGGCAGTTGATACATCCGCTTTATCTGACGTTGTGAAGAAAGCAAAAGAAAATGGAATCCGTGTGGTAGCCTATGACCGCATGTTAGAAAACGCAGGAGTTGATTTGTGTGTTTCCTTTGACAGTGAAAAAGTAGGAAGCTTATATGCAGAAGCAATTCGCAAAAAATTTCCGAAGGGGGCAAAACTTCTTGAAATTATGGGTTCTTCTGAGGACTATAATGTTAAATTGTTAGAGAAGGGGCTTTCGGCGGGCTTGAGAAAGTCCGATACCGTGGTAAAAAAAGCGTATGCCAAGGGATGGATTGCGGAGCATGCCTATCAGACCGTGTCGGATTTTTTTGAAAAAGGCGGCGAATGTGATGCCATTATCTGCGGAAACGACGATTTGGCTGCACAGGCAATTTTAGCATTATCAGAAAATCGCAAGGCGGGCAAGGTGTATGTCTTAGGACAGGATGGCGATTTGTCAGCGTGCCAGCGCATTGTCGAGGGAACGCAGGGAGGAACCGTGTTTAAAGATGTGGATGATCTGGCAAAAAAAGCGGCCACGATGTGTGTGAAACTGGCAAAAGGAGAAGAAATTTCAGGAACATCTAAGCACTTTGATGGTACAAATCAAGTGGATTCGTATTTTTTGACACCGGTCTTTGTGGATAAAAAGAATCTGAAGCAGGTTATTATTGATGGTGGATTTCATACGAAAGAGGAAGTATATATAAATGAATAACAGGGAATGAATAAGAAGGGTAGCACAATTTTGAGGATAAAATTGTGCTATTTTTTTTGCCCGGATTCGACATAATAACAAAAATGTCCTTTTTATCGTAAAGCACTGCTGGTTTGACTGTGGTACAGTATAACCAACAAAGAGAAAGAATTTAGGAAAGGAATGTTAGGCTATGAAATTAGGAAAAAAATGGATGGCTTGTCTGTTGGCAGTTATCATGACATTTTCGTTAACTGCCTGTGGTGTAAGTGGTGACCAGATTGCTGTAAACAAGCCGCAGCAAAAAGACCCGGGCGCCAAAAAAAGAATTGCCGTTTCGATGCCAACAAAGGATTTGCAGCGTTGGGCGCAGGACGGCAGCAACATGAAAACGCAGCTTGAAAAGCAGGGATACGAAGTCGATATCCAGTATGCGAACAACGACATTGCCACACAGGTAAGTCAGATTGAGAACATGATTGCTGTAAATCCGGATGTTCTTGTAGTCGCATCAATCGATGGTTCGGCTTTAGGAACTGCGTTACAGGGTGCAAAAGGACTTGGAATACCGGTAATTGCATATGACCGTTTGATTATGCAGAGTGATGCCGTATCGTATTACGCAACCTTTGATAATGAGAAGGTTGGAGAATTGCAGGGACAGTACATCGAAGACAAACTTGATTTGAAGAATGCCAAGGGGCCATTTAACATTGAGTTGTTTACCGGTTCTTCCGATGACAATAACTGTAATTACTTCTTCGGTGGTGCAATGAAAGTGCTTCAGCCGTATATTGATTCCGGTAAATTGGTTGTCCGTTCCGGTTCGACAACGCTTGCTGAGTGTGCAACGTCTAACTGGTCGACAGAAGAAGCGCAGAAGCGTATGGAAAATGTATTGGCTGCTTACTATCAGAATGGTACGAAGTTAGATGCGGTATTAGCATCGAATGATTCGGTTGCTAATGGTGTAACAAATGCACTGGTTGCTTCGTATAAAGGCAAGATGCCAATTATCACCGGTCAGGACTGTGATATTACATCAGTAAAGAATATTATTGCAGGAAAACAGTCCATGTCCATTTTCAAAGATACAAGACAATTGGCATCGAAACTGGTGGAAATGGTAACTGCAATTGTAGAAGGAAAAGAAGTACCGGTTAATGATACAAAGAGTTATGACAATGGTAAGGGAATTGTTCCGACTTATCTTTGTACACCGGTATTTGCAGACCAGGATAACTACAAGGAAGTCCTGATTGATTCCGGATATTATAGTGAAAAAGATGTGAAATAAAAAGGGGTGAAATTATGGCAGAATATATTTTGGAAATGAACTCCATCACCAAAACATTTCCCGGCGTAAAAGCTCTTGATAATGTAAATTTGAAAGTGAAAAAGGGTGAGATTCATGCGCTTGTCGGAGAAAATGGAGCCGGTAAATCGACGCTTATGAATGTGCTCAGCGGCATTTACCCTTATGGCAGTTATGAAGGCGACATTGTTTATGATGGAGAAATCTGTAAGTTCAAAGAAATTAAAGACAGTGAGCGGAAGGGAATCGTTATTATTCACCAGGAGCTTGCACTTGTTCCGTATATGACGATTGCAGAGAATATGTTTCTTGGCAACGAGCAGGGCAAGAAGTTTTCCATTGACTGGACAACAACGTATGGCCGTGCCGAGGAATTAATGAAAAAAGTCGGGTTACATGAGGACCCGCATACATTGGTAAAAGATATCGGTGTTGGTAAGCAGCAGCTTGTGGAGATTGCAAAAGCACTTGCCAAAGATGTAAAACTTTTGATTCTGGATGAGCCGACCGCATCATTGAATGAATCGGATTCGCAGGCGCTTCTGGAATTGATGTTAGAGTTTAAGAAACAGGGAATGACATCCATTATCATTTCCCATAAATTAAATGAGATTTCTTATGTGGCGGATAAAATTACCGTTATCCGCGATGGCTCAACGATTGAGACAATGGATAAAAAAGTGGATGATTTCAGTGAGAACCGAATCATCCGCGGCATGGTTGGACGTGAGCTGAGTAACCGCTTCCCGGCAAGAGAAAATGTGAAAATTGGTGATGTCTGCATGGAAGTGAAAAACTGGACCGTGCATCATCCACTGACACCGGCGAAGAAGGTTGTTGACGATGTATCGTTTTATGTAAGACGCGGTGAGGTTGTCGGTATTTCCGGATTGATGGGTGCCGGACGAACCGAGCTTGCGATGAGTTTGTTTGGACGAAGCTATGGAACCGGTATTTCGGGAACGCTTCTGATGAACGGAAAAGAAGTTCATTTGAAAAATGTCCGACAGGCAATTGACCATAAATTAGCGTATGTGACGGAAGATCGAAAAGGAAATGGTTTGATTTTGTCAAATCCGATTTATACGAATACGTCACTAGCCAAAATGGATGAGGTAAGCCGCTTTGGTGTGATTGATAAGTTAAAGGAAGTGCAGGTGGCTGAAGATTACCGCCAGAAATTGCACACAAAAGCGCCATCTGTTTACCAGAATGTAGGAAATCTTAGTGGTGGTAACCAACAGAAGGTATTACTTGCTAAATGGATGCTTACCGACCCGGATGTTTTGATTTTGGATGAGCCGACCAGAGGTATTGATGTCGGAGCAAAATATGAGATTTATTGTATTATTAATGATTTAGTTGCTGCCGGAAAATCGGTTATCATTATTTCTTCAGAACTGCCGGAAGTGCTTGGCATGAGCGACCGCATTTACGTCATGAATGAAGGAAAAATTGTAGGTGAAGTCGATGGAAAAGAAGCAACACAGGAAATTATTATGTCATACATTATGAAATCAGGAAAAGGAGCGTGAATGAAATGAGTCAGGTGAAAGAAACTTTAAAAAAGAATACAATGGTGATTGCGTTAATCGTTGTAGCTGTATTCTTTACATTTATGACAGATGGTGCATTGCTTCTGTCATCGAACATAACAAATCTGATTGCACAGAACGGTTATGTTGTGATTCTTGCAGTAGGTATGCTTTTGTGTATCTTAACCGGTGGTAATATCGATTTGTCGGTTGGTTCCATCGTATGTTTAGTTGGTGCCGTTGTCGGAAAACTGATGGTAAATGGCGGCGTAAATATGTGGGTGGCAATCGGAGCCGGTTTGTTAGTTGGTCTTTTGATTGGTATCTGGCAGGCATTCTGGATTGCATATGTCCGCATCCCACCGTTTATCGTAACTCTTGCCGGTATGCTTTTGTGGCGTGGTCTTGCGTTAATCGTTCTTGACGGACTTACCATTTCCCCAATGCCGGATTCCTACATCGCCCTGTTTAACAATTATATTCCGGGTTATGTAACCGCATTGATTGCCGGTGTCCTGATTTGTGCTGGATTCATTGCTTCCGTGATTTGGAAACGAATCAAAGCAAAGAAAAATGGTTATCAGCAGAGTAACCTTTACGGTGATATCGCAAAATGTGTTATCATTACAGCAGTTGTGATGTTTGTCTGCATCAAACTTTACAGCTACAAAGGTTTGCCAACCATCTTGATTCTGTTAGCAATTATTGTAGCAGCATATGCTTACTATACATCCAAAACTGTTTCCGGACGTTATTACTATGCAGTCGGCGGTAACGAGAATGCAGCAAAATTAAGTGGTGTAAAAACAAACCGTGTTTACTTCATCGCTTATGTCAACATGGCAGTTCTTTCCGCAGTAGCAGCTCTTGTATGTATCGCAAGATTTAATTCGGCAGCTCCAACTGCCGGTACAAACTACGAGATGGATGCCATCGGCGCCTGCTTCATTGGTGGAGCATCTGCTTACGGCGGTATCGGTACAGTTCCCGGTGTTGTAATCGGTGCGATTTTTATGGGTGTTCTGAATAACGGAATGTCTATCATGGGTATTGATGCAAACTGGCAGAAAGCAGTAAAAGGACTTGTTCTTTTGGCAGCTGTTGCCTTTGATGTAATTTCTAAGAAAAAACAGAGCAGTAAATAACAACAAAGAAACACCTCGTGTGAGACGGGATAACGCAGAGCGTTATAGTCTCCCACGAGGTGTTTTTTTTTGTTGTTTTGTAATGTTCGAGGGGGGAGGGAAAGAAAGTAATGACAGGTGTTGTGTTTTATGTTATAATAAGAAAAATAATATATGCAAAAAATTGAAAAAATACTTGTACTGATGGCACAACATAGAAAATGTATGGTACTGGTATTCTAAGAAAATGGATATAATATCCATTAAAGAAGTTACGAGTATATTTTGAGGGAGGTGTACAAATATGGTTACAGCGAGAGATATTAACGATATTCAGGCATTAAAACCAGATGAGCAGGTGTTGGTTCTTAGTTTGGTTAAAAGTTTTGTAAAATCGCCTGAAAATACAAATGAAGATCAAAAACGATTAGCAAGAATGAGACAAAAGTACGTTGAGAAAAATCCAATGACAATGGATGAGATTAATTCAGTTATAGAAGGAGAGTAAGGTATGCAGGTGGTCATAGATACTAACATGTTCCGTTTTATATAACAGCAAAGGCAACAAAATCAAGACTTGTTACGGGAAATATAAAACATTATCCGATAGAACAAATGCGTACAAGGATATGGGAATTAACCTAGGTATGAATTTATATTGAGAGACTTAATGAAAAGGACAGCGGTTAGGCTGTTCTTTTTTATAGACAAAAATTGAGGAGAATCTTGAATTATAAACAAGATTGTGATAAAATAACATTTACTAGATGTCAAAAAGGAAGGAGGAAAAAAGTGTTTTGGCTTCAGAACATATTCTTTCATAAGGAAGATACTTAGGATAATAGAGTATCACATGTAACACCGAGAACTTTTGCAAATGTTTTTAATTCAATATCTGTAACGAAGCGTTGTCCGGATTCAATACGTTGAATTGCATTTTTGTCAAGAGCAATACCTTCTAACTGCATTTTATCGGCTAAAGCTCGTTGGGAAGTCTTTGGAACCATATTTTTTCGAAGTTTTGCAATGGCAAGTCCGGAAATATTATTTCTGCCATTAGTTGCTTTGTTTTTATACATAAAATCACCGTCCTAAATTAATTCGTTCAATATCGAAATTATAAGGGATATTATTGGTTTATATGACACATAGTAAATGTCAAATGAAATGCGGAGATAATAAATATAATTATAGTTTAAAATGTGATTTTTATTCAGTTTTATTGAGTTAAAGGCTGGGTGTGTAGTGTGAAATAAGGAATTGTCGAACATTAGAGAAGATATATTAAGTAGAACTGAAGAGGATGCTAAGTAAAAAACGGTAGAAGAGTAAAGTGGGTATTTAAGAGTAGTAAAGTTTTTTCGGTGCTTTTATTGAAAATTAGAAAAAAGTTTGAATGAAGCATTGATATACTTAGTTTATGTCGTGAAAATTAAACAAAACTGAATGGAGGAATTGGTAATGAAAGGATTAAAAAAAAGGATGGTGTCAGTGTTGCTAGTGTCAGCACTTGTTTTAACAGGTGTTCCAAACATTGCAGAACTGACTGTGTATGCTGCAGAGACTACATGGAAAGTTTTAAGTGAAAAAGATATTGTTTTTGATGACATTTATGATTTAGAAGATAATGTTCTGATTGGAAGAAAGAGTGGCAAAATAGCAACGCTTGATGATAAGCTCAAACAAATTGCTCAAAGCAAATATGACCAGATCGAGACGAGAGCAAAGGACGGTTACCTTGTTTCGAAAAAGAATGGAAATGAGACTGAATATGCAGTGCTTAGCACAACAACTGGGAAAATAACGCCTTTTATCACAGGAGATTATGATGGTATTGAGCCGTTTTATTGCGGTAACGGTAAGTATTATTATAAAGTGAAAAAGGGTATGAAATATGGGCTTTTAAATTGGGAAACAGGGGCAAAAGAAATTCCTGTTGATTATACAAAAATAATGCGTTTGTACGATGATTCAGAAACGGGAACTATTTTCGCTGAGAAGGAAGATGGAACTAATGGATTTATTTGCAATGGCAAGAAATTTGGATTTGATAAAAGTATTTTAAACAATGAAGGATGTTTGTATGGAACATCCGTTGTTATAGAATCAGATATTTATTATGTTAAAGAATATTTTGAAGATGAGGATGTATTTGACGATTTATATCATATAGAGTCCAGTACTAACTTATCCTATCTAAAGAAAACTATTGAAAATCATCTGGCAGACGATAAATGTAAACTGGTGTTTTATGATAAGGATGGAATTACTCAGAGCGCAGACTCTATTCTAAATAAAATTGAATCTGCTACTTCGGAAAATGATTCAGTTATAACAACTATTAAGGAAAAGGCAAAGAATGATGCACTGCAATATTGTTCAAAAAAATATTCAGTACAGGAGATTAAAATAAAAAACACATCAGTACAGCAATATGGAAGTGTGTATGTTGTTTGTGTTGTTGCAGGATGGACTGATGATGAGGAGGAAGAGTATAGCAAAAACTTAATAGGAGTGTATGGCGAATCAGGAGAATCTTTGCAATTTGGACTTTCTTTAATTCGTTATGATATAGATGATGTTGATGACGAGGGATGGGATGAGGATGTTTTGGTAAGAAATGACAAAAATGAGATTTATTATTGTAATGATTCTGGAACAGTAAGGTTGATATATACGGATAGTGAGGGAGTGTTTGCTAATGTCAGTAAAAAAACATCTGCATATGATGGTTCAATTGTGATATACGGTCAAAAAAATTGTGTAATGATTGCTAATTCACAAAATGGGTATGTAAAAATTGGATGTAAGGTTTTTGGGGATAGCTATGGTGGTATTGACAGTGATGTGTTTTCGCGCGGATTGCTCGTAAATGATGCGGAAGAACGTAAACTAATTCTTTACGATTATGATTACAATGAGGTTAAGGTGATTGATTTATCAGATATGGGAGAACAGTTACAGACAACAGAAGGTGAGTATGTAATAACGGTGAATGATAGCAATAACCTTCTTATTGTGGATACAGAGGCAAAAATGAAGAAAATTTCTTTGATGGAGTATCCTGATTTTTCTGATGTAAGGCATTTCTATAAAATGCTGGATGAAATGTATGCCTATATAGAAGATAACGGGAGACATGTATTGTATCGAATAAGTGACCAGGCTAAGTTGATGGAGAAAAACGATGCATCAATGTGGATAGAAAGCTGCTACCGTATTGATGGAGTCAATGTTATGATTTACAGCATTAATATCGATGAAGACACTACTTATTATGGATTAATGGATGTTAATGGAAATATAATTGCCGATGCTAAGTTACTTAAATATACGACATATAGTGCCACATCATCTTCACATGAAGATACGAAACAGGGAATATGGGATTACATTGAGTTCAAAGACGAAGAAGGAAAATGGGTTTATTATTATGGTGAGGATATGTCGGCGCATGAAAAAGCAAAAGATGAAGAAGATGATGATTCAGAAGATGATGGTATTTCCTATGGAAATGTGAAATACTACTGTAATTATTTACAAGATGGTGGAAGGGAAGAAAAAGTATGTGATAGTAAGGGAACTGTATTAACATCATATAAAAAGACGGAGGAGGAACTTGAAAAAGATGGATACAGACATAATGTATATATGTTTCCTGATTGCCAGAGCATTCTTTTGGTAAAGAAGCATTGGGATGGAAAAAGAGGATCAGGGGCAACAGATGAGGTGCCAACGCAGACACCGGTGCCGGCAAATGATTCTGTTCAAACTTCCTTTGCGGGTTCAGATAACAAATCTCATACTGAATCTGCAAAGGCAAGTAAAAAAGAATCGAAAGTGAAATTGGTTAAGAGTCAGATAATTAGAATCAAAAACGTTAAGGGAAAGAAAATCAAATTAAAAATTAAAAAAGTAAAAAAGGCAACAGGTTATCAGATTTTCTATTCTTTTGACTCCAGATTCAAGAAAAAGAAAGTACTGACATCGAAAAGCACATCGGTTACGTTGAAAAAACTAAAAAAGAAAGTTTATTATATAAAAATCCGTGCCTATATTAAAAAAGGAAAAAAGAAGACATATGGACCATGGAGTAAAAAGAGAAAGATTAGAGTAAAAAAATAAGCATGAAAGGGAGACTATCAAAATTATGGTGGTGTCAGGTGTTGTTGCTGTTATGCTAGCTGCAATGGTTCAGGGGGGATATTATCCTAGAATATATTTGCCGGCAGCAATCATCTTGTTAATTGCAATATTATTGAAGGGAAAGCACAAACAAAGAAAAGATAATTTATTGGCAGTAATGTGGATACTTTTGATTTTAACCTATTTTTTTTCAATGATTTATTATGGCTGTGAACTATGTGGCTGGTATCAGGTTGGTTATATCATAAGTGTGGGAATTTGCTGGCTTTATGCTACAGGATTATCGGAGAGAGAAAAACAAAAAATGTATTTTGCATTTTTGAAGATTGGCATTTCTGAATGCTTGGTTGGAATGGCAGCCTATCTTGGACTGCCATTGAGGGGGATTGTTGCAAATCAGAGATTTATGGGAACCTTTCAATATGCGAATGCAACAGCATTGTTTTTAGCCATGCTTCTCATTTTAAGTATTGGGATTGAAACGGAATGGAAAGAAGCAGAAAAACTGTCGGGTATACGCATTCTGTTGACAGTTTTTCTGCAATTGACATTTTCTGTTGGTGGTCTACTCTGCTTTGCATTGGGAATAATAATTTGTAATCGCAAAAAAAAGGACACACTTTTGTGGTGGAGTAGTGAATTTGTTGTAAGCGGTTTGTTTGCAGGAGCATTGTATATGGCTGCATTTTTTAGAGGAGGGAGTGTTTGGGGGATGGGAATGGTATGCTGTGTCATGGTGTTTATCTGCCTGATATGTGTATCGAGAGTGCATGACATTCTTGGTGTTTTATCCACTAAAAGACAGGGAATATTGGCGACATATTTGATATTTTTAACGGAATTAGCAGGTGTTGTTATCACTGTGGGGCAGAGATCTATGGCAACAGCAATGGAGCGCATTTTACAAATGTTAGATGGAGGAAAAATATTATGGAAGAATATGTTGTTTGGTATTAAGCCTGGTGATGTGCTTAATGAACTTCAAAAACTCGGAGTATCATATAAAGTAACAAGAATACATAATAGTTATTTGCAGATAGGAATTGAAGCAGGGATATTCGCAGTGGTGTTAGTAATAGCATTGCTTTTTGTTGCGGGGAGAAAGATTTATTGTGGTCAAAATATTCCATTATGGAAAAAAGCAGTGTTTTCTATGATCATGATTCATTTTGCGGTGGACGTAACTTATTATTTTTGGGCAGTGACGGCAATGGCAATCATTTGCCTTTCAGAAACGGAGATGAAAAGATGCAAAAAAAACAGAAAATGAGTTTAGTCAAGAAATATATATGGACCGGATGGGTGATTAGCATCCTATTGTTTGTTATAGGAGGGGGTGTCTCAAGTAAAAAAGGCTTGGCGATTGAACAAGGATGGACTGGAACAATAGCGGAATCATTTAATACTGGAGATGGTTCAACACAAAATCCTTATGTAATATCGAATGCGGAGGAATTAGCTAAGTTAGCGAATGATGTAAACCAAGGAAATAACTACAGTGATTCTTATTTTGTTTTATCTGATGACATTGATTTGAATGGGCAGGAATGGACACCCATTGGTTATTGGAAGTCAGATAATGATTATTCGTATTTCAAAGGGAAGTTTGATGGGAAAAATCATATAATAAAGAATTTTTATATTTACTCTCGGTTTAATGGTATTTTCGGAGAAATTGAAAATGCAGAATTAAAAAATATAAACATTGTAAATGAGGTGGATTCAGAACATAAATATAATATCAAATATGGAACGACAGCTTACATAGGAGGATTGGTTGGATATGTAGAAGCGAATTGCAGGATTGAACATTGTTCTTTTACTGGAAGTATAAATGGAGAGGACTCATATAATAATGGGACAGTTGGTGGAATAGTTGGCTATATGGAGAAAAAGTCAAGTATAACGGATTGTACCAACTATGGCAATATTATTGCCGAGTTTGGAAATGTGGGGGGAATTGTTGGAGAAAGTCAAGGGAGTGTTGCAAAATGTGTAAACAAGGGAAGTGTTACAAAGTGTTCTTACAATGTTGGTGGGATAGCAGGCGTGATTAGTGGAGATGGGGATAATTATGTTAAGAACTGTGTGAATATGATGGATTTTTCAATAAAGAACGAAACGGATACTGGGATAAGCAGCCGTCTTGGAGGGATTGTAGGAACGGTATGCTCTGGAAGCGTACAAGACTGTCGAAATGAAGGAAATATTCATACAAGTAAAATCATAACTGGAGGAATTACAGGATGTATTACAACTGATTCAAAGATAAAACAGATTTCCAAGGTAGACAATTGTAAAAACACAGGTACAATTTGTGCAGAATTTTCTACGGCAGGAGGAATATGTGCAGATATTTTCTATTATTCTACCGGTTCTGATTTGGATACAGCAGTTAGTATTTTAAACTGCTGTAATCGTGCGGATGTTACCAGTGGGGTTGCTGGTGGAATTGTTGGAAATAATGCTGCAGGCAAGACAAGTGTGATTAATTGTTTTAATACTGGTGATATTACATCAAGTAAAGTAATCAATTTATATGATACCAATACTGCCGGCGGGATTGCAGGACAAGTTAATTGCAGAATAATAAATTGTTTTAATACCGGGGACATTGGAACATCAGAAGAGAAAGCTGATATTGGAGGAATTACAGGCTGTTTTACAAAAAAATATGATCGATCTGAATCTAAGATATGTAATTCTTATAATGTAGGAAATGTTTCAGGAACCGGAAATGTAGGAACATTGGTTGGATATATTAAGGGAATACAATATAGTTATACTGCAACACAAATTCAAAATTGTTTCTATAAGGAAAATAATTCTCATGGCACCATTGGAAAAGTGGAATACGAATCGGTTGTTGATAAGACATATATGATTCAGAATATAACAAGTATGTGTCGAAGCATGAATTTGTGGGTTGCTATGAATCAGAAAAGTTTCGATTGTTGTTTTTGGCAAATTGAAAATGAAACAGAAGTCAGTTATGGGTATCCGTTTTATTGGGGTGGGACAACAAAAAGTAAAATAGGTTTTCAATTTACGCAACTATCATTAGAGAAAGGCGAAAAAAGACAACTTGTGGTTTCTGGTTCTTCAGAGACAAAAGATAGCAACTTGATATGGGGAAGCAGTAATGACAACATAGCAAGGGTGGATGAGAAAGGAATGGTTACTGCGGTAGCAGTTGGTCATGCAGTGATTAAATGTCTTTCGGAGGATTTTGCTATTGCTTCATGCGAGGTTACGGTAACAGCAACCAAACAGAGTCAGAGCAGAGAAAATCAGGTAAAAAAGATTAAAGCAACAAGCAAAGTGGTGGTTCCAAGAAAACCTGTTATTAAATATTTAAGAAACAAACCACAAAAAAAACTTGTTGTATCATGGAAAAAAATAAAGGGAGCCAAAGGTTACCAACTTCAATACGGCACTACTAAAAAATACAAGAAAGCAAAAAAAATAACTACTCGTAAAATTCAATATACCATGAAAAAACTGAAAAAGAACAAAACATATTATGTAAGAGTTCGTGCATATTCAATTTCAGGTGGTAAAAAAGTGTATGGTAAGTGGAGCAAGATGAAAAAAGTAAAAATTAAAAGATAAGAGAAAGTGAGGATAAGCAAATGAACGCAATTAAAAGAAGATGTGCAGTTATATTGACTGTAGCACTTGTACTGACAGGGATTACCTTGCCAGTACACGAAAAAGCCGTGGCGGAGACAAAAGAGTATGGAATTAGTAATCCAGAAATCAAAAAAAATGTTGTTCTTCAGGGTGACGAATCTACTGATGATAAAGAAAAAATTAAGAATCCAGTGATGAAAGGAACCGTTGTGTCCTGGGATACGATTACATTTGGTTCCTATCCACAAAGTAAGTATACACCAAAGCAGGAACCAGAAAATCCTGAATTTGGAAAAGAATATATTGATAGTGATGGTACAAAGATGGTATATAAAAACGAAAACTATTTTAAGGTCGAACCAATAAAATGGCGCGTGTTGTCAGTGGATGAAGATGATGCTTTTTTACTGGCAGATAAGAGCCTTGATTGTGAACCATACAATCAAGAAAAAACTGATGTAACATGGGAGACATGTACTCTACGTACATGGTTAAATGATACATTTATGAATAGGGCTTTTACAGCTGAAGAACAGGAATTAATAAAAACTACAACGGTAGTTACCGAAGACAATATATATGGTACAAATGGAGGAGTGGATACCGAAGATAAAATATACATCCCTTCTTATGAAGAAATCGGCAATACCAAATATGGGTTTAATGAGTGTTATTTTACTATTAATAAGACTAGAGAGGCAAAGAGTACGGAGTATGTCTCGGGAGCTAGTAAAAGCGTTTATTGGTGGTTGCGTTCACCGGGCTATAATAGTTGTGAGGCTGGTTATGTAAGAAACGATGGTTTTGGTTCATTTCTGGGTCAAAATGTTAATGAATATGGATATACAGTTCGTCCAGTTTTACATTTAAATCTTTCTTCATCTATGTTTTGGCAGGTTGCAGAAAAAACAATTGTAGAGGCGGATTTTGTTAGCTATTGGGACACAATTACATTTGGCTCTTATCCACAAAGTGAATATATACCAAAGAAGGAACCAGAAAGTCCGGTTTCCGAGAAAGAATATACAGATAGTGATGGAACGAAGATGGTATATAAAGACGAAAAGTATTTTAAGGTTGAACCAATAAAATGGCGAGTGTTATCTGTAAACGAAGATAATGTTTTTTTAGTGGCAGACTCAAATCTTGATTGCAAACGATATAATGAAACGCAAACGGATGATGTAACATGGGAGACATGTACTCTTCGGTTATGGTTAAATGATACATTTATAAATATAGCATTTACACCAGAAGAACAGAGAGCAATTAAAAATACAACTGTCGTGAATGATGATGAACCAACGCGTGGTACAGAAGGAGGAGCGAATACGGAGGATAAATTATATCTATTATCGATTGCGGAAGTCTGCGATACAAAATATGGATTTTATAATCAATTTGATGTAAGTAGTAATGCTAGAAGAGCCCAAAAAACAGCGTATGTAATTTGGAAGAACAAGGATATGTCTTATGGGTTATGGGGTTCTTGGTGGTTACGGTCACCAGGATACTTCAGCAGTAACGCATCCAATGTGTATGATGATGGAATAGGCAATAGTTCAAGAACTGCCGCCGGTAATTGGTGTGCTGTACGTCCTGCTTTGCATTTAAATATTTCGGCATCTGATTTGTGGAAATATTCAGGAAAAGTGAATTCAGAAGAAATAGGTAATATCAATAATCCAACGCCTACACCAACAGTAGTGCCAACCCAGACACCAACAGTATTACCAACACTTACGACAACAGCAAGCCCAACACCAACAGCAAGCCCAACACCAACAGAAAAAACGCCATCCACGATTAATTCGGAAAATAGTATATCATCTGTACTTACAAAAATAACAGTTACTACACCATCAAGAGTGACTTTGATAAGAGCAAAGAATGTGAAAGGATGTAAACTTTCCTTGAAGTGGAAAAAAGTTGCTGATGCAAATGGTTATCAGATGCAATATGCAACAAATAAGAAGTTCAAGGTAAAGAAAACAAAGTCAACAACAAAGATAAAGTATACCGTTAAAAAGTTGAAAAAGAAGAAAACATATTATGTAAGAGTTCGTGCGTACACAGTTTTGAATGGTAAAAAGGTGTATGGTAAGTGGAGCAAGGTGAAAAAAGTAAAAATAAAAAAGTGAAAAGTAAAAAGAGTACAGATATGTAACTTTCGTTGAAAATAAGAAAATTAAAGCCAGAAAGGAGGATATAAAGATGTCAGTGGAAGGAAAGGAGGATAAGATTTTATATGATTGAAGAATTATGGTTTGTTCAGTAGTGTGCTTATAGGAAATAAATTATTTGGGACAGTAACAAAATGGATGTTACTTGTCTTTCTGAAATTGGAGGTATAAATATATGAATAAGAAATTGACGAGAATGCTCGCAGTAAGTCTTGCAATTTGCTTGATAATTTGCAGTGTATTTTCACCTGCTCAACTTAAATATAGTACAGCAGCAAAGAAAAAGGTTAAACTTGATAAAAAATCAGTGACAGTGTATGTTGGAAAGACTGTAAAAATCAAACTTAAAAACAATAAAAAGAAAACAAAATGGACCACTATATCAGGCAAGAAATATGTATCGCTTAGTAAAAAGAAAAAAACAAGTGTTACGATTAAAGGGAAAAAAGCCGGAAAAGCAAAAGTGCAGGCAAAGATTGGTAAGAAAAAGTATATAGCGACAGTAACGGTTCTTGGGAAAGTAGGAGAAAAACAGACTAAAAAACCAGCTGTTACACCTCAGATTACACCAAACAATGCACAGTCAGTGATACCGACCCAAAAGCCGTCACGTACGATGTTACCGACAGAAAGTTCAACGGTTGAGCCAACGGCAACGCTGACAGCAGAACCAACAACGGAACCGACGGCAACATCAACGGCAGAACCAACAGCAACACCGATAGCAACACCAGTGAATAGTTTTTCTATTAATAATACAAAAGTAAATATTGATGAATCAAAAACTTATCCTGTTGTATTATCAGAAATGAATGAAACTACATTTACTTCTGCATCAAAAAGGGAAGATGGACAAACTGTTACTGAGTCAACCGTATACAATAAAGATGGTTCTGTGAGCTTTTGTTCTTTTGCAAACTATAATTCCGGTGTGTCATTTTATATAAATCCGGTAACGAGAGAAGACCAGATTATTGATATTTCAGATACCAGAGGAGAAGGGTTCTATGGCTACGATGATGGAGCAAAGGATATATCGGAATATGATTACATTCGTATGAATGTTACTTCTGCTAATGAATTATATTTCCGAACATATAATGGTAATGAGCAGCTTCGAACAGTTGCTTTTCCAGGAACTGCAAGTGGCGAAATGAATGAAAACCGTATGATTGATGTTCTTAAAGATTCAGATACTACTATATGGGCTGATGACTTTAAATATTCAAATGGTTATACAGCTAAGGAAAAGTATATGACACGTACTGTGTTTATTCCGATTTATCAATTGATACAGAATGGTATGACGACAGAAGATTTAACAGCAATTGCGGTTAGTTCTATGGGGTACGGTGCCAAGGTAACCATTCATTCAATTGAATTTGTTAAGGCTTATTATGATAAAAAAGTAACAGGTCTTGATGTGACAGCTAAAAAAGATTCGGTTGATGCTGGGGAGACTACAAAAGTAATGGCGTCTGTTACACCTGCTGATGCTACGCGTCAGATTGTAAAGTGGTCTTCAAGTAATGAAAAAATTGCAACTGTAAATTCAGCTGGTATTGTGACTTCGAAAAAACATACAAGAGGAGAAGTAGTAATTACAGCAACTGCAACCGATGGAAGTGATGTGGCGGCATCCGTGACGATAGCAGTTGGATTTGCTGGTATAAGTGCTGATTTGCTGAGCAAAATTTCAACAGAAAATGGAATTTTGACAGTTGATGAATCAAAAACATATCCTATTACAATAACGGAATTAAATGAAACGACACTTACATCGGCATCGAAACGAAGTGATGGAGAGAGTATAACAAAAAATACAAATTTTTTTGAGGATGATTCTGTTACATTTACATCTTCAAGGGACTATAATTCCGGAGTTTCGTTTTACATCAATCCGGTAACAAGTGAAGACGATATTATTGATATATCAGATACCAGAGGAGAAGGATTTTATGGATATGATAATGGCACGAAGGATATTTCGGATTATGATTATATTCGTTTAGTTGTAACATCTCCGAACGAGTTGAATTTTAAAACATATAATGGAAATGAACAGATACGTACTGCCAGTTTTCCGGCATCATCAACTGCTGAGACATACGAGGGGGGCTGGATTCATACAACAGATGAGTCGATATGGGAAGCGTTTTCACCGTTTACAGCGGGCAATAAGGTAAAAGAAGAATATGAAACTCGTGCTGTATTTATTCCTATAGAAACATTAATGAATAAAGGAATGAACCCTGAAAACCTGACAGCTATTGCATGCTGCCCACAGGCTTCTGGAGTTGAAGTAACAATTCACAGCATTGACTTTGTAAAAGTGAAATACAACAAATTAGTTACAGATATTGATGTAAATGCTGTCAAAACTGAGATTGCACCTGGTAAGACAACAAGAGTAACCGCTACAGTTGCACCGTTAGGGGCAACTCGTGAGATTGTTAAATGGAAATCTAGTGATGAAGAAATTGCTACGGTTAATTATGCAGGACTTGTAACAGCTAAGAATGATGCAGAGGGTAAAGTAACAATTACAGCAACATCTACAGATGGAAGCAAAGTAACTGGTTCTGTTCAGATTACTGTTAAGGACCCATCTAAAGAGACTGCTGTAGTTGAGACTCATAATTTTGATTTAACAAGTGATGATATCATAGCTAAAACAAATTCTGGTGAAGGAGATGTCGTATCGGCAAAAAAATCTGCTGCAGGTCTTGAGTTCATGGCAGGAAAAAGCATGATATATGTAGATATCTCTGCATACCTTACTAGTAAAAAACTTAATATGGCTGACTATAGTGCATTCAATGTGATATGGGAAGTTCAGAACGCATATGGTACTAAAGTTACTGATTATGCGGGTGCAGAAAGTACACCAATATGGGGCAAAATTTCATATGTACCAGCAGCAGATTTGAATGGTTATAGTGATGGTATTGATGTAAACTACGAAGGTGAGAGCGATACATTAAAAAACACAGAATGGCTTGATTCGCCATTTGTAGGGCAGACATGCGAATTGGTAATTGCTAAGACAAATCCTACAGAACTTGAAACAGTAGCGGGATTTAATCTTCAGATTTCTAGTCTTCCGGCAAATATGCATTTTGTTGTTAAGAGTATTGTTCTTGTAAAATAAATGCTTGGTGATAAGGTATATTGAAATTGAATCATAGGAGGCGCTGCTTATGTAAGTGGCGCTTCTTTAAAAGTCAACTTCGATTTCCTTGAGTTTCCGCAAATCGCATTAAAAAAATGAATGACTTTAATTAAAACACTAA
>CALELW010000292.1 GCA_937902905.1 uncultured Clostridium sp.
GCCGAAGTTTAAAACACTTGTGAAATCAGCCATTGAAAGGATGTGTTAGGATGTCTTCCATACGCTTGTATCATGCGAAAATTCTTACAATGGAAGAAAATGCGGAAGTCTTTGACGGAGAAGTACACATAGACGGAAACTGCATTTCCTATGTAGGAAAAAATAATCCGGAACTGAATAAAAGAAAGTTTACACGGGAAATTGACTGTGAAGGAAATCTTTTAATGCCCGGTTTTAAAAATGCCCACACACATTCTGCCATGACATTTCTGCGCTCCTATGCGGATGATCTGCCATTGCAGAACTGGTTAAATGATAGGGTGTTTCCGATGGAGGCGAAACTGCAGAAAGGGGATATTGAAATCTTATCCAAGGTGGCAGTTTTAGAATATCTGACAAGCGGAATTACCTCAAATTTTGATATGTATGTGGACAATTATGAACACGCAGAAACTTCAAAAAAAATGGGATTTCGTACAGTTTTTTGCGGTGAACTGAACAATTTTACCGGTTCGCTTGCACGCACAAGAGAGGAATATGAAACGTTAAATAAAGGGGATGAACTGGTGTCATTTCGCCTTGGCGTTCATGCTGAATATACAACAAGCCGTGAATTGTTAGAGGGCATGGCAGAACTTGCCCATGAATACAAACAGCCGGTGTATCTGCATCTGGCAGAGACAAAAAAAGAAGTGGAAGAATGTAAAATGCGTTATGACATGTCGCCGGTTCAGTTTTTGGATTCGATTGGTTTATTTGACTATGGCGGTGGTGGTTTCCACGGTGTCTGGATGGATGAAACAGACCGGAATATCTGCAGGGAGAAAAAGGTGTCTATTGTTACCAATCCGGCATCCAATGCAAAACTTGCGAGTGGCATTGCGGATTTACCTGCTTTAAAAAAGGCGGGAATTAACCTAGCGATTGGCACGGATGGACCGGCGAGCAATAATGCACTTGACATGTTCAGGGAAATGTATTTAGCAGCAGTTCTTCCGAAATTAAAATATGAGGACGCAGCGGTTATGGATGCTGCAGATGTTTTAAAGATGGCTACAACCGGTGGTGCGCTGGCGATGGGGCTGCCGGAATGCATGTATGTAAAGGAAGGCCAGCTTGCTGATTTGATTTTAATTGATTTACAGCGGCCAAATATGCAGCCTGTGCATAATCTTGTGAAAAACTTAGTATACAGTGGTAGTAAAGAAAATGTGAAAATGACGATGGTAAATGGCAGGATTCTCTATGAAAATGGTGATTTTTTTGTGGGAGAAAGTCCATCGGAAATTTATGCAAAAGCAAATGAAGTTACCAAGCGGATTACTCAGTAACTTCAAATTCTTCTAATTGTTCAGCTAACCGTTCCCATTGCTCCATAGCGGCAGTGAGAGCGGTTTCTTTTTCTTCGCGGGCAGTTGATAATTCGTTCAGTTTATGGGCATTGCATGCATATTCCGGACGCATCAGTTCCTCATCAATGCTTGCAATGTCAGTTTCCAGTGCTTCAATTTCTTGTTCGGCTTTTTGATATTCGTTCTCGATTTTCCGCTTTTTCGCTGCCAGCTTTTTCTGCTCCTGCCAGTCAAGTTTACCTTCTTCTTTTGTTTCTTTTTTGGTAGAAGTCTGCATGGTTTTATTGTCATCTGTTAAAAAGCGGCTTTCCACCGTGTCTTTTTTCTCCAGATAGTACGCATAATTTCCACTGTAGGAGAGCAGTTTGTGCCCGGTCAAATCCAAAATTCTTGTGGCAGTGCGATTGATAAAATAACGGTCATGCGAGACGTAAAGCACAGTTCCCTCATATTTATTAATTGCGGATTCCAAAATTTCTTTGGAGGTAATATCCAAATGGTTGGTCGGCTCGTCAAGAAGTAAAAAGTTTGCCTTTGACAGCATCAGTTTTGCTAATGATACACGACCCTTTTCACCACCGCTGAGAAGATGAATCGGTTTAAAAACATCATCTCCCGTAAATAAAAAGGCAGCGAGGACATTACGAATTGCCGTATTTGTTAAATCCGGGTAATCATCCTGAATTTCTTCAAAGATGGTTTTGTCATCATGAAGCATCTGATGTTCCTGATCATAATATCCGATTTCGACATGCGAGCCGGTTACTGCACTTCCCTCATCGACAGGAATCATTCCCTGGATTAATTTTAAAAGTGTTGTTTTGCCGGTTCCATTCTTGCCGATAATTGCCACTTTTTCACCTCGTTTAATTGAAAATGAAAGGTGGTCAAACAAATGATTTTCTCCAAAACTTTTGGCAAAATCGGTGACTGTCAAAACATCATTTCCACTGATTACCGAAGGAGTCAGGGAAAGTGAAAGCGATTTTTCGTATTCTACCGGTTTTTCTACACGCTCGATTTTTGCTAACATTTTTTCGCGGCTTTCGGCGCGGCGTATCGATTTTTCGCGGTTAAAGGATTTTAATTTTTGAATGACCGCTTCCTGATGTTTGATTTCCTGCTGCTGGTTGTAGTAGCGGTGAATCATTTCCTCGCGTAATTTTTCCTTTTTTTCAGAATAACTGGTATAGTCGCCGGTAAAGGTCATTACTTTGCCGTGGTCAATTTCAATAATTTTTTCGGCGATGCGGTCGATGAAAAAACGGTCGTGAGAGACAACTAAGACACTTCCCTTGTAACCGTTTAAATAGTTTTCAAGCCAGCGCACAGATTCCAAATCTAAGTGGTTTGTAGGCTCATCCATTAACAATAAGTCCGGTTCTGATAACAGAAGTTTACCAAGAGCGACCCTTGTTTTTTGTCCACCGGAGAGATTGTTGATGCACTGGTGCATTGCTTCCCCACGAAAACCGAGACCGTTAATGACACCGAGAACTTTACTTTTGTAGGTATATCCTTCGCCATCTTCAAAAGCCGTCTGCAGCTTATGGTATTGGTTTAATACACGCTCTAATTCGGCGCCTTCTAAGGTTGTCATCTGCTGCTCCATTGCACGGATTTTTTCGTCCATTTCGATGACATCTGACTTAACAGCCAATAATTCTTCATAAATCGTTTTGTCTGAGTGATAACCCTGCTGCTGTGGGAGATAGCCGATGGTGCTTCCTTTGGCTGTTACAATTTCACCAGAATCAGCCGGAAGTTCGCCGACAATGATTCGCAGCAGTGTTGTTTTGCCGGCACCGTTAATGCCCACGATGGCAGCGCGTTCACCCTCATTTATATGAAAAACAGCATCTGACAAAACGGTTTCGTCTGCAAATGCCTTTGAGATATGATTGCATGCTAATATCATAATGATTGAATCCTCCAAAAAACTTCTAATAAAAACATATTTTATAATAATTTTTATTTTTTTGCAACATTTTGCCGCTATCAATCGTCTTATTCAATGAACACCAAAAAAAAGAAAGGGTGGTTACTATGTGTATCAATCGAATTTATTACGGAGAAGAGGCAATCAGCCGCATTGAGCGCAATGAAGAGGGCAAAAGAAACTGGCTTTCTAAAAAAGAGAAAAAGAAGGTAAAAAAAGTTTCTTTGTGGAAGATTACAAAAGATTCCTTTGATTTAAATGCACTCTGTGAGTTCCCGAATCTTGAAGTGATAGAGATAGCAGGATTTGATGAGTTTAAGCCTTTGGAATTAAAACATATTGAGGTTTTATATCAATTTCGCAGATTAAAATGCCTGCGTCTGTCTTCCTGCCTGATTCCGGAGCCAATTGAGAAGGGAAAATGGAAACATTTGCGGACATTGGAGATTGACTAATTTTTAACATTCCATTATAATAAGTACAAACAGCTTTTTTTATGGCTGATTTGTACTTTTTGTTTCGTTGGAGGATACTTTTGTGGCAGATAAAAAGATTTCAGCGGCAGTAATTAAGCGTTTGCCGCGGTATTATAGATATTTAAGTGAATTATTGGATAATGGAATTGAGCGTATTTCATCCGGGGAGTTAAGTAAGCAGATGAAGGTGACAGCATCCCAAATCCGACAGGATTTTAATAATTTTGGAGGGTTTGGACAGCAGGGATATGGTTATAATGTTCCTTATCTGAAAAATGAGATAGGTAAAATCTTAGGACTTGACAGGGACTACCATGTGATTATCCTTGGTGCCGGTAACTTAGGACACGCACTTGCGAATTATGCCGGTTTTGAAAAACGAGGATTTGTTGTATCGGCGGTTTTTGATGTCAGTCCGGATAAGATAGGCAAAAAGATTGGTCATACGATGGTATATGACATGAAAGACTTAGAAGGGTATGTGAAAGGACATACGGTAGATATTGCAGCGCTTACGCTGCCGAAAGCAATTGCGCCGGCAGTAGCAAAACAGCTTGTACAGTATGGTGTTGGTGCGTTTTGGAATTTTGCAGCTACCGATTTGAATCTTCCGGAAAATATTGCGGTTGAGAATGTACATCTGGCAGAGAGTCTGATGCGGCTTTCCTACAATATTTCCAACTTGCCGGAATAGGAGGAATGGTATGAAACGACGAGACTTAGAATTTGAAACGCTGGTGAGAGAAGCTTTAAAAGGGAAAAAGGTTCCAATTCTAGTGTTGGACCGTCGCTGGCATACCTTATTTCCGCAGGGGGAAAAACCGGTTGAGATTGTTCAGCTTGAGGAGAAATTAAATGAACTGCTCAAAAGGCAGGGGTATTTAGTAAATGACATAAAAGATTTAAAGAGGACGAAAAAGAAATTGATGGAAGGCATTGTGGCTGGGATGAATGATGCAGAGCCTTTACGTGATAAGAAGAAGAAAAACCAGCAGCGTCTTCTTTTGGAAATTAGAGAGCGGATTGAGACGGAATCGGATGAATTGGTTGAACTTCCGAGAAAGATAAAAAAGGCAAATGAAGAACTGCTTGCCACAGGAGCACATTATTGTTTTGAACGTCTGGCAAACGGAGATGAGCAGTTAAAAATTGTAAAGCAGGAAATTGAAGAACTCCGCACTTCCCTTCGTGAGAAAACGGAATGGAAAGATGATTTAGAGGAGAGCATGGACAGTGCCTATTCTTTGATGCATGGGCTGTTAGGTCATGACGTAATGAATTTATATGATAAAAGGAAGGGAAAAGAATGATACTTGGAATTGGTGTAGATTCCATTGAGATTTCCCGTGTTGTAAAAGCGATGGAAAAAGAGCATTTTCTCCATCGCATTTTTACGGACAAGGAACGGGCGGAGATGGATGACGCAAAAAGGAGAGGTGCCTCTGATTTTGCCGGGAAAGAAGCGGTAGTAAAAGCACTTGGCACCGGCTTTGCGGGTATTGATGCCTGTGAGGTGGAAATTTTGCGAAGAGAAAGCGGCGCCCCCTATGTTACACTTTATGGTACGGCGAGAAAAAAAGCAGAAGAAATGGGAATTACCGATTGGAAGATTTCCATCACGAATACAAAGGAAGTTGCGACTGCATTTGTGATTGCAGCGACAGACGATGTGAAAGAATAGAAAGAAGGGGCTTTTATGAAAGAGATATATTCCGGTGAGCAGGCAAAAGCAATTGATTCTCATGCCATTGGTACGATGGGGATGCCAAGTCTTGTTTTGATGGAAAAGGCGGCGATGTCGGTGGTTTCTGTTCTCATAGAGGAAACCGGACCATCGGATACCTTTTTATGTGTGTGTGGAATCGGAAACAATGGTGGTGACGGCGTCTGTGTGGCACGTATTTTACATGAAATGGGATATCAGGCGGCAGTTACGGTCGTAGGAAATTCGGAACATATGTCAGAAGAAATGAAAACACAGCTTGCGATTGCTTCCGCATGCGATGTTCCCATTCTTGCCTATTCGCTCGTTTCGATGAAGGAATATGATGTTTTAATTGATGCCGTTTTTGGAATTGGACTTTCTAGAGAAGTAACGGGCGTGTATGAACAGGTGATTTTAGATATGAATCAAAGCGGTGCGACGGTTTATTCGTTAGATATTCCGTCTGGTATTCATGCAAAAAGTGCAAAAGTGTTAGGATGCGCTGTACAGGCAAAAGCGACGATTACCTTTGGTGTGAATAAAACCGGTCTTGTTTTGTATCCGGGATGTGAATATGCCGGAAAAGTTTACGTGGCAGATATTGGATTTCCAAGAAAAAGCGTTGCTTTTGCGCAGGCAGACGCCTACTATTATGAGCCGGATGATATTGTTTGTAACCTTCCAAAGCGCATCACCCATTCACATAAGGGAACATTTGGCAGAGTGGTTGTAATTGCTGGGTGTGATACCATGAGTGGCGCCTGCTTTTTATCTGCAAAAGCGGCATATCGTATGGGAGCAGGTCTAGTGCATGTCGTATCGACACCATCGAACCGGGATACGCTGCTTAGTGCGCTGCCGGAAATTCTTTTTTCAACCAGAGAGGAAATCAAAAAAGTGCTTCCGCTTGCAAGTACTGTCGTGATTGGACCGGGAATCGGTTTATCCAAAGAATCAGAGGAACTGGTGGAATACGTTTTGGCAAATACAAAAGTTCCGACCGTGGTAGATGGTGATGCGATAACCATTTGTGCAAAAAAGAATATTGCGTTGCGAGATAATTTTGTCTTAACACCCCATGTTAAGGAAATGAGTGTGCTAACCGGAATTTCAATATCCGAATTACAAGAGGATATTTTGGGAACAACGAAAAATGCGGCGAAGACAAGAAATTGCATTTTGGTACAAAAAGACGCAAGGACAGTTGTCTCCGATGGAACGGCATGTTATGTCAATGTTTCCGGAAATAATGGAATGGCAACCGGTGGTTCCGGTGATGTGCTGACCGGAGTGATTGGTGGTCTGCTTGCCCAGAATGTGAATCCGTTTTCAGCAGCAAAACTTGGTGTTTACCTGCACGGTCTTTCCGGTGATGTGGCAGCAAAACAGAAAAGTCCGTATGGAGTCATGGCATCTGATTTGCTGGATGGTTTGACCGAGGTTCTTATAAATACAAAATGCTTTCAGAAAGAAGGAAATGAAAATGAAACAGTTTAATCGTACTTATGCAGAGGTTAATTTAGATGCCATCCGGCATAATATCGATGAGGTACATAAAAATATAAAAGAAGGAACAAAGGTAATGGCAATTGTGAAGGCAAATGCTTATGGGCATGGTGCCGTACAGGTTGCGAAGGCATTGTATGAGCAGGTAGATGCTTACGGAGTTGCCATGATAGAGGAGGCCATAGAACTTCGGAAAGCGGGAATTGACAAACTGATTTTGATTTTAGGATATACCGGAGAAGAATCATATGAGGATTTGGTGGAATATCAGATTTCCCAGACCGTGTATACGTGGGAAATGGCAGAGAAGTTAAGTGAGACAGCATTAAAACTTGGGAAAAAGGCAAAGATTCATATCAAGGTTGATACCGGAATGAGCCGGATTGGTTTTGTTCCTTGTGAAGAATCTTTGGATACGGTAGCAAAGATTTCTAAACTGCCGGGACTTGAAATAGAGGGAATCTTTACTCATTTTGCCAGAGCAGATGAGAAAACAATTGAGCCGGCGAGAGAGCCTTTTAGAAAATATATGGTTTTTGTCAAAGAATTAGAGGAGCGTGGTGTTAAGATTCCGATTCACCATGTGTCAAATAGTGCTTCGATTATTGGATTTCCGGAAGCTAATCTTGATATGGTGCGCTCCGGTATTACGACCTATGGACTGTATCCGTCTGACGAAGTGGCAAAGGATGTTCTTATATTGGAACCTGCTATGCAGTGGAAATCGATTATTTCTTATATAAAAACAGTAGAGCCGGGAACCAGCATCAGTTACGGCGGTACATTTACGGCGAAGGAAGAAATGACGGTTGCTACGATTCCGGTTGGTTATGCTGATGGCATGAAACGTGATTTGTCAGGCAAAGGACGTGTTTTAATTCATGGACAGTATGCACCAATTTTAGGAAGAATCTGCATGGATCAGTTTATGGTGGATGTGTCTCATATTAAAGAGGCTGCTATCGGGGATACGGTAATAATTTTTGGAAAAGATGGAGATGAAATTATCCCTGTTGAGGAAATTGCCGAAAAAGCGCATTCATTTAATTATGAGTTTGTATGCAGCATTACAAATCGTGTGCCTAGAAAATATTTGGGAGAATAATAAAAGCTTTTGAACAAATTGAATATCGCTTCGTATATTGGGAATAATAGGAATATCAAATGAGGGAGTGTGAAACCATGATTGTAAAACGAGGCGATATTTATTATGCAGATTTACGACCGGTCGTTGGCTCCGAACAGG
>CALELW010000293.1 GCA_937902905.1 uncultured Clostridium sp.
GTTGCTTTTGGGGGAAAGTATCGTATCATTGATTTTCCGTTGAGTAACTGTATCAACTCGGAAGTCGATACCGTTGGAGTGCTGACACAGTATCAGCCGTTGAAGCTGAATACTCATATCGGCATTGGAATTCCATGGGACCTTGACCGCAATATTGGGGGCGTGTCAATCCTGCCGCCGTATGAGAGAAGCACAAGCAGCGAGTGGTACACCGGAACCGCGAATGCGATTTACCAGAACTTGAATTATATGGAGTATTACAACCCGGATTATGTGTTAATTCTTGGTGGTGACCATATTTACAAGATGGATTATCAGGTAATGCTTGATTTCCATAAGGCAAATCACGCGGACATTACGATGGCGACGATACCGGTGCCGATTGAAGAGGCAAGCCGGTTTGGTGTCTGTATTACAGATGATACCCATCGAATTTTGGAATTTGAGGAAAAACCGGAGCATCCACGCAGTAATCTGGCATCTATGGGAATTTACATTTTCTCATGGCCGGTGTTAAAAGAAGCCTTGATTCAGTTGAAAGACCAGAAGGGCTGTGACTTTGGTAAACATATTTTACCTTACTGCCACGAAAGAGGCGACCGCATTTTTGCCTTTGAGTACAATGGATACTGGAAGGATGTTGGTACGCTTGGTTCGTATTGGGAATCAAATATGGAATTGATTGACTTGATTCCGGTATTTAACCTGTACGAAGAGTTTTGGAAGATTTACACAAGTAATGAATGGATTCGTCCACAGTATATTGCAGGAGATGCTGTGATTGACAAAGCCATTATGGGTGACGGCTGTGAGATTTACGGAGAAGTCCATAGCTCTGTGATTGGTTCGGATGTTGTCATTGAGGAAGGCGCTGTGGTGCGTGACTCGATTATTATGAATTCTGCGAGAATTGGTAAAAATACCGTTCTTGACCGTGCAATTGTTGCAGAGGGTTCGATTATTGGAGAAAACTGCGTGCTTGGTGCGGGCGAAGATGACATTCCAAACAAACTAAAGCCGGATGTCTATGCCTTTAACCTGGTTACGGTTGGCGAAAAAACCGTGATTCCGGATGGCGTTACCATCGGTAAAAACACTGCCATAGCGGGTAAGACAACCATTGACGATTACCCGGATAACACCTTAGCAGGTGGCGAAACTTTGATAAAGGCAGGTGACATGTAATGAGAGCAATAGGATTGATTTTAGCAGGTGGGTCCAGTACCCGCATGAAAGAACTGACAAAAAATCGTGCGACAGCAGCACTGCCGATTGCAGGTGGATACCGCAGCATCGATTTTGTACTTAGCAGCATGTCCAGTTCCCGGATTAACAAAGTTGGTGTCATTACGCAGTACAATTCAAAGTCGTTGACACAGCACTTGAACTCATCAAAATGGTGGGACTTTGGACGTAAAAAAGGCGGTTTGTTTGTATTCACACCGACACAGACCCATGATAATAGTTATTGGTATCGCGGAACCGCAGATGCCATTGCGCAGAACATTGATTTTCTGAAATCAAGTCATGAGCCATATGTAATCATCGCATCCGGTGATTGTGTGTACAAGATGGATATGAATAAACTTTTGGAATATCACATTGAGAAAAATGCTGATGTTACCATCGTGACGAAGGACTTGGGAACGGTAGATGACCCGAGCCGGTTTGGTGTCGTATCGGTTGACATCGAAGGCAGGGTGACCGAGTTTGAAGAGAAGCCACTTGTGACTTCGAAAACGCTGGTTTCTACCGGAATCTATGTAATCCGCCGCAGACAGTTGATTGAGATGATTGAGCGTGCAGGGGCGGAAGATGGATTCGATTTGGTAAAGGATATTTTTATCCGTTACAAAGGAATCAAGAAATTTTATGCCTATCCGTTGGACTCCTATTGGAGCAATGTAACAACGGTTGATTCCTATTTTAAGACAAATATGGATTTCTTAGACCGCAAAACAAGAGAGTATTTCTTTAATGAATACCCACAGATTGCGTCTAAGATTGAAGATTTACCTCCGGCTAAATACAATGTCGGCGCAAAAGTTAAGAACAGTCTTGTGTCGAGCGGTTGTATCATTAATGGAGAGGTAGAAGATTCCATTTTGTTTAAGGAAGTTTATATAGGCAACAATTGTACAATACGAAACTCGATAATTTTAAATGAAGTCTACATTGGGGATAACACTTATATTGAAAATTGCATCGTAGAGAGTCATGGAACCATTCGGGCAAATTCCAACTATGTCGGAAGTCCGGATGACGTTAAAATCATTCAGGAGAAGAATGAGCGTTATGTAATGTAGCGTACAGATGAAGGGAGGATACGATGCAGATAACAGATGTTCGCGTCCGGATTGTGGACGGGAATGCGAAAATGAAAGCGGTTGCTTCAATTACATTGGATGAGGCATTTGCCATTCATGATATCAAGGTGATTGAAGGTGAGCGGGGCTTATTTGTCGCAATGCCGAACAAGAAAATGCCAAATGGTGAATACCGTGATGTTGCACATCCGATTCATAGTGGTATGAGAGCGGTGTTAGAGGAAGCAATTCTTGGCGAATATTATAATGTGTTAAAAGCGTAAAACCAGAAAGGCAGGTTGGCTTTGGTCAGCTTGCCTTTTTGTAATGTATGTTCGGTAAGTATTTACAGATAAAAGTATTTAGAGCAGGAGGTTAATTAGTGAGAAGAGTTTTCAAGAAACAAAAGATATATATTGCATGTGTGAGTTTGCTTTTGGTGATGCTGCTTGCCGGCTGTTCAAATTCGGACACAAATAATCAGGAGACAGATTTATTTGACGTGTTAAATAGAGCTGATTCGGTTAAAATTGGCAATCATATTGTTGTTTATAATTCAGAGAGTGAAAATATTTATTATGGAGAAATGGTAAATGATAAGCCAAAGATAATCGAAAATATTGCGCTGCCATACAAGAATGCAAATGTAAATCAAATAATTGCTAGTGACAATTGGATTTATGTTGTAGTAGAAGTAATGGCTAGTGAAAAAACAGCGGACAAAAGAATTATTTGTCGGTATGATTTGCAAATGAATTTAAAAGAAGTCAATCACACAATGTACCATAATATATATTATAAAGACGGTTATTTGTTTGGGTATGATGATGGCAATGAAGATTATGACCGTGTGTTTTTTTATCTCACGCCACGTTATATTGAGGCAACACATTATGTTAAGGAAGAGAATTGGCAAAATCAATGGAATAAAATTTCTACGAAAAAAAAGAAGGAGAAAGTCGGTTCTGTTGTTTTATATAGGCATGAAGATGACTTACGCCATGATGTGCCATATTTTTCTAATAACAAAACGATTCCTTTATTTTGCGGGAGAGAAATTTGTTCTTCTGGAATAGAGCAGGATGGATACACAGCAGAACCATATACTTTCAGCAGAAAAAAACAGAACAAAATTTTAAAAGAATTGAATTTGACTAATGAAAAATTCGACATGAGTATGTTACAGGATGGTGATAATATATATGGCTATTGCAATGTTTTTAAGGATGGCTGGGTTTATAACATGTATAAAGGAATTGATTTAAAAGATATAAAAAAGGCATTCACTTTTTGCTATTATTATAAAAGTAAAAAGTTTAAGGTTTTGCAAACATTTACGAATGGAGAATTGCTTGGTTTGGCAAATTCAAAAGAAGTGATTTATCGAAAGGGAAATGCAATTTATACACAGGCTCTTTTGGATGAAAAAAAGACACAGAAAATATTTAACTGCTCCCATTATGGAGAGATCTATGCATGGGGAGATATAAAAAAAGGAAGCGGCATAAGCCCGGTAAAAAATAGCTCAGGAAAATATTTTGAAGTGGCGGGAAAAAATACTATATTATCGGATGAAGAAAAATTCGTAATAAGAACAGAGTAGGGGGAGATTATGAAGAAAATTTTTAAAGGACAAAAGATATATATTGCATGTGTCAGTTTACTTTTGGTGATGCTGCTTGCCGGCTGTGATTTATTAAAGCCACCAATAGAATACGGAATTGAGTATGGGAGAAACCACATTAAGACACCTCATGGGACTGCATGGATTGGTGATACTTATGATGGGGTTAAACTCGTTGTGGGAAATGAAAAAAATGAACCGCTTCGAGAAACAGGGCTTTCTGAAGACCCATGGATGATAACAGCCAGCGAAAAGTATCTTTATGTACTTATTGAAAGAAGAGCATTAAAGTATTATTTGCTGAAATACGATTATTCGCTCAAAAAGAAGACAGAATATGAAGTGCCTTACTCACAAGTTACTTACCGAAATGGATACCTGTTTGGCTATCTGGAGGAAAGGGTGCCGGATACAGTTGATTTGTTGGCATCGGAAATGCCGGATTATCTAGTTGCTACACATTATGTTAAAGAAAAAGACATGGAAAAGAAGTGGAAAAAAATTAAGGATAAAGAGATTGTTCGTTTGGACGGAATAACTCTATATCGGCAATGGAAGGACCCGGAGTGGTATAATAACTGCTATTTTTCAGATACGAAACCAATTCCGGATTACTTGGGTTCTACGCAGGATTTAATTTGTAAGGATGGTGACTGGCAGACGCTGGGACGAGAAAAACAAAGTGCATTTTTTGTGAAGCACAAAAAGGAATTGGATAAAATTATAGGAAACTGCAAATATGGTAGGTTGGTATTTAATAAGTGTGGAAATGATATTTATGGAATTTTTAATGAATATGATGATACAGATTCGGCTAATGGGTTCGCATATGGTGATTTGAAGCGAGGAGTGATTATACGATACTCTGGTGAAACGAATAAAATCACAAAGGTTCGCGAGATGAAAGATGGGCAGCAGCTCATGAGTGCAACCGCACAGTATGTAATTTACCGTCAGGATAAGCAGGTTCGTATTTCAACGCTATCGGGGGAAAAGGACCGCTGTTTACATGACGGGGAAAATGAGGGTTCTGTCTTATGCACAGAAGATGCATATTTTTGGCGGGATATTAAAATGACTGCAGTTGAAACGGATAAGGCGAATACAAAGTGGGAGAATTATTTTGACTAAATAGCTGACCAAGAAATTCCAACACCGATTGAAACAGGATATTTGCTATGCAAATATAGTTTCAATCGGTGTTGGAATTTCTTGCTTACATATTAGTTCGAGAGGACACTTCCTGTGTTCTCTCTAGATGATAACTTCTCCTGCTGT
>CALELW010000294.1 GCA_937902905.1 uncultured Clostridium sp.
ATTTATTTTGTAGAAAAAATATGCCGTATTTATGCGGCTTGTGGCGTTTCGCAAACGCCTAAATATTTATAATTGTTAAAAGGAGAATGTGAAAATGAGAAACAAAACAGTGATTGCAGTGCTTTCAATGGTGATGATTTTTGTATTGGCAGCATGTGGCAAAACAAATGAATGGGTAGGAACATATGGGGGTACAAGTACTACTGGAGATAAAGTGGAAATTACGATTAATGATGATGGAACAGTACAGTATAAGGAAAATAAGGATATAATTGCTGGAACTTGGACGGAAAGGGAACACAGTATCTTACTTGACTTTAATGGAGAAGTATCATCTACATCGGAGCCTCTTATTGTAACTCTTTCAGCAGATAAGACTACAATAACGGTGGAATCTGATGACAGTAAATGGCATCCGGATTATTATCAAAGAAGATAAAGAATGTTACAATATTAAAAATAACACAGAAGCACCCATCTTTGAGTGGGTGTTTTCTTGTATTGGTATGTAATCTTTAGAATTGAAATTAAACGGTATGCTTATTTTAGAAATATTGAAAGTGAAGGAAGAGTGATATATGGATAAAGAGACATACAGAGTTTTGGCGAGTGTTCGAATAGAAAGAGCTATTGAATTAGTCGATGAAGCGCAAAAATGCAACCATACCCTTCGTATAAAGCCAAAAGAGTTGCATGAATTTTGAAAAGACGCAACTGAAAACAACCCAAAAGAACAAAATTAATAGAAAGGGTTGCAATTGTTGTGTGATTTATGTGAAAAAAGGCAGATAATGAGATAAAAATGCAACCATCTAGGCAAAATCGAGCAAAAAGAGTTGTTCTAAGAGGGTAAAACTAGAAAAATACCAAAAGTTAGTGCACAATTTTCAATGGCAAAAATAAAGGGGAAGAGGATATTGGTTTGTGCCAAATGTTCGTAGCTAATTCTTTTGTATTCCAGTAATTCCGTAGAAAAACTTTGTGACGAGTGGGTTTTGAGTACGTCGGTATGAGGCACTGGTGGTTTCAGTGCCCATACCGCTACGCACTCAATTAGTGGGAACGCCCACGAGACGCAAAATTTTTCTACGGAATTACTGGAATACAAAAAAAGTGTCAACGAACACTTGACACAAATCTACCAAAACCCCTAATTGAAATTCCTCCTCGAAAATGTTAGAATGTCGTTAGGTTTTAACCCAAGTAAAAAAGGATTATATTAGGAGCAGAGAAATGAATATTGCAAAACAAATAGCAGAAGAACTGAAAATTAAAGTATGGCAGGTTGAAGCAGTAATGGAATTGATTGACGAAGGATGCACAATTCCGTTTATTGCCCGATACCGGAAAGAAAAACATGGCACATTAAATGATGAGCAGCTACGTAATCTGGATGAGAGATTAACTTATTTGCGTAATTTGGAAGAAAGAAAAGAGACCGTGCTTGCCAGCATTGAGGAGCAGGGGAAATTAACCGAAGAACTCAAGCAGCAGATTTTGGCGGCACAGACACAGGTGCTTTTGGAAGATTTGTACCGACCGTATCGTCCGAAACGACGCACACGTGCTACGATTGCAAAAGAAAAAGGGCTGGAAGGACTGGCAAATCAGATTCTTTTGCAGATGTTAGACCATTCCGTGGAAGAAGAAGCCAAGCAGTATCTGGATGAGGAAAAAGAAGTTACGACAGTGGAGCAGGCAATTTCCGGAGCACTGGATATTTTGGCGGAGGCAATTGCGGACGAAGCCGATTACAGAACTGCGATTCGTAAGACAACAATGCAGAAGGGCTCATTGGTTTCTACGGCGAAAAATGCAGAGGAGAAAAGCGTTTACGAAAATTATTATGACTTTTCTACGGTGCTTTCCAAGGTGTCCGGATATCAGACCCTTGCAATCAACCGCGGTGAGAAAGAAAAAATTCTGACGGTAAAAATTGAGGCGCCTGAGGATGATATTCTGCGGTATTTGCGAAAAAAAGTTATTGTAAAGGAAAATGAATATACAACACCGTATCTGGAAGAGATGATTGAGGACAGTTATAAACGCTTGATTGCGCCGGCAATTGAAAGAGAAATCCGGAATGAATTAACGGAGACGGCAGAAGATGGGGCAATTCGTGTGTTTGGCAAAAACTTGGAGCAGCTTTTGATGCAGCCACCAATTGCCGGTAAAGTGGTACTTGGCTGGGATCCGGCATTTCGTACCGGCTGTAAGTTGGCGGTCGTGGATGAGACGGGAAAGGTGCTTGACACCATAGTGGTATTTCCAACGGAGCCGCAGAATAAAGTGGCGGAGACCAAACGTATTGTTAAGGCAATGATTGAAAAGTATAACATCAGCCTGATTTCGGTTGGAAATGGAACGGCGTCCAGAGAATCCGAACTTGTTATCGTAGATATGTTAAAGGAATTAAATCGTCCGGTTCAATACATTATTACCAATGAGGCAGGAGCGTCGGTTTATTCAGCGAGCAAGCTGGCGACAGAGGAATTTCCGAATTTTGATGTAGGACAGAGAAGCGCTGTTTCGATTGCAAGACGACTGCAGGACCCATTGGCTGAGCTTGTAAAAATTGACCCGAAAAGTATAGGAGTTGGGCAGTACCAGCATGATATGAACCAGAAAAAACTGAGTGAGGCACTGGGAAATGTTGTAGAGGACTGTGTAAATAATGTTGGAGTTGATTTGAACACAGCATCGGCGTCATTGCTTGAATATGTGTCCGGTGTATCAAAAGCAATTGCCAAAAACATTGTAACATACCGTGAGGAAAATGGTCGTTTTAAGAGCCGCAGAGAACTTTTGAAAGTGGCAAAATTAGGACCAAAAGCTTATGAACAGTGTGCGGGATTTTTGCGCATTAGCGGTGGTAAAAATCCACTGGATGCAACGAGTGTGCACCCGGAATCTTATGAGGCAGCAACAAAGTTATTGGAAATGCTTGGATATCAGTTAGAGGATATTGCCGGCGGACTTACCGGTTTGTCGTTGATGGCAAAGGATACAAAAAAACTGGCAGAGCAGATTGGCGTTGGCGAGATTACGCTGAAAGATATTATCCGCGAACTGGAAAAACCCGGACGCGACCCGCGTGATGAGATGCCAAAACCGATTTTGCGCAGTGACGTATTAGAAATGAAAGATTTAAAAGAAGGCATGATTTTGAAAGGAACCGTGCGTAATGTCATTGACTTTGGGGCATTTGTAGACATTGGTGTGCATCAGGACGGACTTGTTCACATTTCTAAACTGACGGACAAAAAATTTGTTAAACATCCACTGGATGTTGTTTCCGTAGGGGATGTGGTAGATGTTAAAGTATTGCAGGTGGATATGCAGAAGAAGCGGATTCAGCTGTCAATGATATTGTAAAGGAGAAGGATGAGATGAAACGACTGTTAGTGTTGCTGTGTGTAGGGGCTATGCTTGTGACTGGGTGTGGCAGTGGTGGTTCGGAAACGGGTGAGCCAACGGAAAAACCATCACAAGGAAATAAGTATGCAGAACAGGATTTTTACAGTGTACCGGATGAGGTATTGGATGAAGATGAACTTCAGGTTACTGATTTACAGACAAATGCAGAGGGAGAGCCGGCAATTTATCAGTATGCCGTAGGGGCAGATGACGAGGACGATACGGGCTGCTCGATTTATGAGTATACGTTGAATTCGGCGGGCGACTGGCAGACGAAACAATATGGTCGTAAGGCACTTACGAAACTGGTGAAAAAAACAATGGAGGGCTCTGTGGATTCCGTGGATCTTCCCTATATTTCACGGGGAGATGATGGAAATCTCTATGCCCTTATGCAGGTTAAATTGTATGATGAAAATGCAAATCCATTTGAAAAACAAAGTGGTGCCAGTGAATACTATCTCCTTACCATTGATGAAAATTCAAATGCGGTGCAAAAGACAAAATTGCAGACTAAGGTAGAAGAAAATGGCAGTGAAACGGATTATGCAAAGGAATATGATGTGACTGCATTTCATGTGACGGAAGACGGAACACCGATGCTTGTATTTAATTCGTCAAGTGCCATGTGGTTTGACGCTGTGAGCGGAACGAGAACAAATCTCTGTGAATCTGTTTCGGATGGTGCATTTTCAAAACGAGTAGGATATGGGGAAAATGAAATTGTGTATTATTCCATGTCAAAGAAAAAATTTGGCATATTGGATTCGCAGACTTTGTCACGTACTTCCGAATTCGGAGACGATATCTCGGAAGATAATAAAAAATATGAGTGGTATTTTGACAGCGATACAACGAACTGGCAGATGTATGCTTTTAATTTGTCAGGACTTTATCGGTTTAGTGATTTTGGGCAAAAAACATCTGCCACTCGTCTCAGCGCAGATGGCAACTTTGACAGTTTGGCAGATGATGTAATTTATGATGTTTTAGTTGGCACGAATCAGGAATTGTATTTGTTAGTGCGCAGAACAAACAAAAGTCAAATCGAAAGTGAAACAACTTACGATTCAGGTGTTATCAAGTATGTTCCTGCGAATAAGTGATGTTACACTTCAAATACTAAAATTCCGTTTTTGTTGTAGACGCAGTCATAGTTTTCAGCGAATGCATTAATATCCGGGATGGAATAACTTCCATTTTCCCAAGGGCCAATTACGATATATGTAACGTTGTATTTTTCAAGCAGACTGTCGCGAGTTTCCGGATTTTCATACATCGTTTTTACATCAGCTTCCTGTGTGGCGTAGTCAAGACCGTGGAAGTATAAGAAACTTCCGGAGCCGCATACAATGTTTCGGCCGGTCAGGGAGGCGATTGCATTGTTGTGATTGTTTGCGGTTAAAAAGATATCCGATGGTTCCGTATTTTTCTCTACCCATTTGCAGAGGGAAACATAGTCGGCGCTGTAAAGCTCATAGTCGGCAACGGCTTCCCTTCCCATTGTTAAGACAGCGGCAAGTGTGCCCAATACAGTAACGATGGTTACTAGAACCGGACGCAGGATGTGAATTTTCTTTTTGGTAAATTCGCAGAAATTCACGGCAGTGTCCCATACAAAATCAGCGCTTGCCACGCAGAAGAAGAAATAAGATACTAACATTAATTTATTGTTGTCATAAGGGTTTGGCTGGAACAAAACAAACTCTGAAATCAACCAAAGGAACAGAGCCGGCATCATAATCTGGCGCTGTTTTTTTGTGCCCAAAATGAGTGAAAGAACCGGGAGAATAAACATAACTCCGAGATTCTTTAGGTAGAAGACGATGTAATTATCCATTGTTTCTACATTCGAGTTGTTCCAGTTGAAAAATCCGCGAACGAAATTATCGCCGGAAGCTTGTTTGAAAGTAAAGGTAAATAAAATCGGAAGAGCAATTACCAATACGATTCCCAAAAACATGCCCCAGTGGATTGCGGTTTGCCCTTCCCATGAAGTAATCAAAGAGGCAAGCATACCAAGAACTAAAACTGCTGCAATCAAGATACCGATGATAAGCAGAGTGTTTGCCTCAATCGGTGTGTTGGACTTTTGACGCAGACTGATATACGTAAGTACAAACAAAGATACGGCAGTTAAAAGAAAACGTCCCCAGACCGGGATGGTAAATTCTTTTGTTTCCTTTGCATTTTTGCGCATGGTAAGAATGACAAATCCGGCACACATAACGCCAAGGGCAAGGAACGAATGCGTGTGAATCAGTGGAAGTCCCCCGGCAAGCACACCGGCAACTGCAAAGTATAAAGTGCTTTTTTCTTCTACCGCACGATAGAGTAAAATGAGAATCGGAAACAGCATTGCCCAGCCAAATAAGGTGGCACGCTGTGGAATCAGCATATCGCAGATGATATTGTGCCACTGAATGTTTGCCTGCACGTAGTTTGTCGGTGTCTCGTAAAAGGCAGTAAAAATACGGGTGAAGTTTTCACTGAACAGCCCCTTATTCATAAAGTAGTAAAATCCTAAACCACCATTAAAGAAGAAAAGGGTGATAGCAAGAAAACTTTTTCCGCGGATGCTGCCGCCAAAGTACTGCATGATTTTTTTTGCCAAAAGATAGACTCCCGAAAAGACCTGAATCAAGGCAAAAAACATCGGCAGAAGATACGCTGTCCGCAAAGAAGTTCCCCAGATGTAAACACTTGAGGAAATGCTGTCAGATAAAAATGGATAGGCAAGTTTGGTGCCCGGCAGAATGGAGTATTCCGGCGGGAAAGTTTTTTGCTTGGCAATACTTGTAATAAAACCTAAGTGCATATTCATATCGCCGTATGTGCTCTGACCGCTGTGCAGACTTCCGTTGATGTATGGAATGGTAGCATGCAAAAGCACATAACAGGTGTAAATAAATAAAGGAAGCAAGAGAAATAAAGCTGGATTTTCGTGGAAAAGTGCAACGATATCCGGCTTTTTAAACCGCCCCTTAAATAGCGTATGTTCTTTGCCAAAAGCTAATACAGCCCAGACAATTGCGACAAAAGTGATAAAAGCGAATAAATGTGCTTTTACTGAAAATTGAAAGAAAAAAGCGTAAATGGTAGGCAGCCAGTGAATGGCAAAACTGCCGAATACGCTGCCGAATAAAAGAGTTGTTCCTGTTTTTTCTTTCTGGAATAAATACAGTGCCAAAAGAATTCCTAAAATCTGAAATGCAAGAAAATAGGAAATGCCGGCGATGTTTCCAATGAATGAACCAAACATATAATGTTCCTCCCCATGGGTTATTTTCAACTATTCAGGACTCCCCCCTGCCCGTATATTCGCATTTTGAACACTTCGTGTTTTCTTACGTGCGAGCACGACGCTCCATTGATTTTTGCTACATGGTTCCTGAATAGTTGATTTGTTATATAATAGTGTATTAAAAAACCTAAGGCTTGTCAATGAAGAGGGCATTTGTTATACTGAAATTACGATGCCATTCGGAAAGGAGAACGAAAGATGTCGATGGATTTTGAGTTAAAACTGGATGGGAAAACGATGAGCCGTTTTCTACTTCATTATAATTATACGAAAGCAACTGGGTTATTTGGTATACTTCTGGGAATTGCTTCTTTGGCAGCAGTGTTTATAAAATGGAATATGTGGAATGCAAACCAGCGTGTGGTCTGGATTGTGATTGCGGTTTTATTTTTGATTGTTCAGCCGCTTACCCTTGCGAAAAAGGGAAGACGCCAGATGGCACAGGAAGAGATGCAGATTCCGTTGTTTTGCCATATTGACGAGGACGGTATTTCGGTGACACAGGGCGAGGCTTCGTCCTCCTGTAAGTGGAGTGATTTACGCAAGGTAGTGTATCGGAAAAATGAAATGTATTTATTTACGTCAGCAATATATGCGACAATTATTACCAGAAATTCCTGTGAGGAAAAATTTGATGAACTGGTGGCGTTTGTAAAGGAGAAGACGAAGAAATGATTTGGCAGAGCAACAGTGAGAAGGAAACTTTTGCGGTGGCGGAAGAAATTGCAAGACAGGCCTCTCCCGGTGGTATTTATTTGCTGGAGGGAGATTTAGGTGTTGGCAAGACTGTATTTGCCAAAGGATTTGCTCATGGATTGGGAATCACGGAGCCGGTTACAAGTCCGACCTTTACCATTGTTCAGGAGTACCATGAAGGGCGGCTTCCGTTGTATCATTTTGATGTGTATCGAATTGCGGATGTGGAAGAAATGTATGAATTAGACTGCGAAGGATATTTTTACGGGGAGGGTGTGTGCCTGATTGAGTGGGCATCGCAGATAAGAGATATTCTGCCGGATGACTGCCATCAGGTGACGATTGCAAAGGATTTGGAAAAAGGATTTGATTTTCGACAGATAACGTTAGACGAGATGAGGTGAAAATGATGAATATATTAGGAATTGATAGTTCCGGACTGGTGGCAAGTGTGGCATTACAGTCGGATGATAAATTGGTAGGAGAGTATACCATTCATAATAAGAAAACACATTCACAGACATTGCTTCCGATGATTCACGATATGTTAGAGATGGCGGATGTTTCCGTAAAAGAATTGGATGCGATTGCGATTGCCAGCGGACCCGGTTCTTTTACCGGACTTCGTATCGGAGCAGCAACTGCAAAAGGACTGGGAGGAGCACTTTCAATTCCTCTTATAGCAGTGCCCACATTGGAGGGGCTTGCTTACAATCTTGCGGGTGCGGAGGCGCTAGTCTGTCCGATTATGGATGCAAGAAGGCAACAGGCGTATTATGGCATTTATGATGTGTCAAATGAAGTGCCGGTGGAAATTGAGAAACCAGATGCGGCACCGATTGAAATAGTTTTGCAGAAAGCAAAAGAGACGAAAAGAGAAGTTATCTTTTTGGGAGATGGAGTTCCGGTATTCCAAGAGAAAATCAAACAGTGTGAGGGACTTTTGTATCGTTTTTGCGCAGACAGTGTGCGGTATCAGAGAGCGTCTTCTGTCACAGCCCTTGGAAAGAAATATTTTGAGCAGGGCAGACAGATGAAGGCGGCAGAGTTCGCGCCAACCTATCTTCGCTTATCGCAGGCGGAGAGAGAACGCATGGAAAAGGAAAATATTACAACTAGAAGCTGAGAAGCCCTTTTGTTATAATGTTGCTATCATGTGGAAAGGGGGCAATTGCTTTGCCAAAGAGGATTTGCCAGTGTAATGCATGTGGCCGACAGATTGAGAAAGAGGCGCTTAGGGTGAGAAAAGAGTGGGGGTATTTTTCAAAACGAGATTTGGAAGTCCACGAATTTGCTATTTGTGAATCATGTTATGAGAAAATGATTGATCAATTTGTAATACCTGTGAAAAAAACGGAGAAGATTGAAGTACTCCATGAAGATTTAATTTGAAAATATAGGGCAAGTATGATAAAATAGGGAAGAATGGGAGAAATGGAGGATTTTACCATGCTGGATGTATGCCTGTTAGGTACCAGTGGCATGATGCCGCTGCCAAGAAGAGCGTTGACGGCGCTTATGACAAGGTTTAATGGCAGCAGTCTTTTGATTGATTGCGGTGAGGGAACCCAAGTGAGTATTCGGGAAAAGGGTTTTAGTATGCATGCCATTGACACGATTTGCCTTACGCACGTTCACGGTGACCATGTAAGCGGTCTTCCGGGGCTTTTGCTTTCAATGGGAAATGCAGAGCGGACTGAGCGCTTGACAATAATCGGACCAAAAGGGATAAAAAAAGTGGTGGAGTCGCTACTTGTTGTGGCACCCGGACTTCCATTTGAAATTGAGTATATCGAGCTGACGGAATCATTTCATCGGTTTGAAATATGTGGCTATATTTTGGAAGCGTTTCGTGTTAAACATACGGTTCTATGCTATGGTTACAGTCAGATTATACAGCGTGCAGGGCGATTTGATTCGGAGAAAGCGAAAGCAAATGATGTGCCGATGAAAGTTTGGAGTTCTCTGCAAAAGGGGAAAACGGTAGATTGGGAAGGAAAAACCTATACACCGGATATGGTACTTGGTCCGGCAAGGAAGGGATTGAAAGTTACGTATTGTACGGATACAAGACCGGTTCCTGCAATTGTCGAACATGCGAAAAAGGCAGATTTGTTTATCTGTGAAGGGATGTATGGTGAGCCGGAGATGGCATCAAAGGCGAAAGAAAACCGACATATGATGTTTACGGAGGCGGCAGAATTGGCAAAAGAAGCGGAAGTTTCGGAATTATGGCTTACACATTATAGTCCGTCATTGATACGGCCGGATGATTTCATGGGGCCGGTTCGTAAGATTTTTCCGGCTGCAATACCGGGAAAGGACAGAAAGTCGGTTTATTTGACGTTTGAAAAGAAAGAAAATGAGTAGTGATATGAGAGGAGGGTGTGCATGAACCGGAAAGAAGAAAAGAAGAAAAAACGTGGTTTAATTACCTTTTTGATTCTTATTGTGCTTGTTGTTCTTGGTGTGCTGGCGGTTTATTACCAATATATGAAAAAACAGCAGTTGCAGGATACCGTGCATACGCCGACGACGGAGACGGAAAAACTGGTTGCGAAAGATATGGATGCCGGATATCCGGAGACCCCAAAAGAGGTTATTAAACTTTTTGGAAGAATTAACCAGTGCATTTATAATAAAAAATTATCAGATGATGACTTTTCTGCGCTTGTTGAAAAACTTCGTGTGCTTTACTGTGAAAGTCTTCAGAAGAAAAATTCACAGGATAAGATGGAAAGTGAGATTTTGGCAGAGAAGAAAAAATATCCTCCGAAAAAACGCAAGATTATTAATTACAGCATAGAAGATGAAAATAAGTTTCAGTATAAAACGATTGACGGAACGGAGATGGTTTACTTGAAGTTTTCCTATTTCGTTCGCACAGATGATGATTATAATACGGTGAACTGGTATGCGATTCTTGTAAAAGAAGATGGCAAATGGAGAATCCGTGAGTTTAATCCGCTGGAATCGAAAAAACAAAATCAGTAGCCCTGTGGCAGAAATGAGGGTTGTTTTGGAACAAAAAGATATTACAGTGCTTGCGATTGAGAGTTCCTGTGATGAGACAGCAGCGGCGGTTGTTGTAAATGGAAGGAAAGTTCTTTCTAATATTATTGCATCGCAAATTGACATTCACAAATTGTATGGTGGTGTTGTGCCGGAAATTGCATCGCGCAAGCATATCGAAAAAATTAATCAGGTAATTGATGAGGCTCTTACAGAAGCCGGAAAGACATTGGACGACATGGACGCAGTCTGTGTCACTTATGGACCCGGTTTGGTTGGAGCTTTATTGGTGGGCGTTGGTGCCGCAAAAGCGATTAGTTATGCGGTAGATAAGCCTCTTGTCGGCGTGCATCATATCGAGGGGCACATATCGGCAAATTACATAGCGAATCCGGAATTGGAGCCGCCGTTTTTATGTCTGGTTGCTTCCGGCGGACACAGTCATTTGGTGATTGTGCGCGATTACGGAGAGTATGAGATTTTAGGAAGAACAAGAGATGATGCAGCAGGTGAGGCGTTTGATAAAGTGGCGCGTGCAATTGGTCTTGGATATCCGGGCGGTCCTAAAATTGACCGGTTATCAAAAGAAGGAAATCCACAGGCAATTGAATTTCCGCGTGCCTCGATTGATGGTTCACCATATGACTTTAGTTTCAGTGGTGTAAAATCTGCGGTATTGAATTATATTAATGGATGTAAAATGAAAGGTCTTTCTTACTCGGAGGCGGATATTGCGGCTTCGTTCCAGCAGGCGGTTGTGGATGTGCTTGTGAATCATACCATGCTTGCGGCAAAAGACTATGGCATTAAGAAAATAGCAATTGCGGGTGGTGTTGCTTGCAATTCGGGGCTGCGGGAAGGTATGAAAGAGGCTTGCAAAAAACGTGGGTATTCTTTTTATATGCCGACGCCGGTTTTGTGTACGGATAATGCAGCGATGATTGGTGCTGCCGGGTATTATGACTTTGTGAAGGGAGTGCGCCATGGGCTTGATTTGAATGCAGTGCCTGGGTTGAAATTGGGGGAGTAAGCTAGCTCACTCAGTTATAAGTCATGTGCTGTATAGCCACAAGCCATGCGACTTCGTGAGCAAAGCTCACTCGGTCACGGGCTGTCGCCAAAAACATAGCTACAAGCCATGCGACCTCGTGAGCAAAGCTCACTCGGTCACGGGCTGTCGCCAAAAACATAGCTACAAGCCATGCGACCTCGTGAGCAAAGCTCACTCGGTCACGGGCTGTCGCCCTATAAAAAAGCAAAAGAACAAATTTTTTTACGTGAGCAAGCTCCCGACAAAATTTGTTCTTCGCTTTTTTGCATGGCTTGTGGCTTTCGGAAATTTATTTGAGTTTCCGCAAATCGCATTAAAAAAATGAATGACTTTAATTAAAACACCAAT
>CALELW010000295.1 GCA_937902905.1 uncultured Clostridium sp.
AATTGCCTTTTTTAAGCCTTTTTCCACAGAGTCTGCGGATTCTGCCGGCACATCCTTTTCTCTCTCCCATACCGCCTTTAAATCAGCTGCAGGCAGACCTCTTGTACCCGGCGCAGGCACCGCCACAATATCGGTTAAGAGAGGTCTCATAATCGAAACAATTTTTTCATATTCCTTATCACGAAAAACACCCATCACGCCATGTATCTTTCTGCCCTTTAATAACTCTTTTAACGAATCGGCTAATGCCCTTGCCCCGCTTTCGTTGTGAGCACCATCCACATAAATCAACGGGTCTGTACATACCCGCTCCAGCCGTCCGCGCCAGTACGCCTCTTTTACACCTACCATAATCCGTTCCGGCTCGAGTGGAAATTCTTCTTTGAGACTTCTGCAGACGCCAATTGCCAAACTCGCATTTTTCATCTGATAAATACCTGTCATCCTAGTACGGTAATTTTCTCCACAGTAGAAAAAGACACAGCCATTTTCATCCATCGAAAGAAGGCTCATATCCTCTTCTGACACTTCCGTTAATTCTGCCTGTTTTTTCCGGCACACAGAAGTAATCACAGTCCTTGCTGCAGGTTCTGTCTGAAAACTGATGACCTTTCCTTTTTCTTTGATGATACCGGCTTTCTCTCCGGCAATTTCAGCAATCGTATCACCTAACCACGCCATATGGTCAAGACCAACCGGCGTAATGACTGAGGCAAGCACATGTGAAACCACATTTGTGGCATCTTCACGTCCCCCCATGCCGGCCTCTAAAATAACTATCTGGCACTGCCATCTGCAAAACGCCAAAAAGGAGACTGCCGTCTCCAATTCAAATGTGGTCGGATGCTGCCACCCATCTTTCACCATTGCCTTAGCTGCCTCAGCTACTTCACCAATCAGCTCCGTAAGCAAATCCTTATCAATGTAGTGGACACCATCCATATCTTCATACTGAATACATTCCTCATAACAAAATACCGTTGGCGATACATAACGTCCGGTCAGATAGCCGTTTACTCCAAAAATGCTGCTTAAATACGCCGCCGTAGAACCTTTTCCGTTGGTTCCTGCAATGTGGATAATCTTTAAGCCATCCTGCGGATTTCCCAAACGCCTGCACAATTCACGCATACAGGAAAGTCCCGGACGTATACCGGCTTTTGATGCCTCTTTGATATATTGTCTCGCCTCATCATAAGTCATCTTCATTATGTTCTCATCCTCTGTCTTATTTAAATCTCATCTGGCCTTTCTGCTTGTCAACAGCACCGTCCGCCACTGCATTATAAACACCTTTTTCAGCGGATGCTTTTCCTGCCATACGGCTCTGGCAGAGATTACAGTATTTGCCGCTTCGGATTGGCACCCCACAGGATAAGCAGAAGGCAACCTTATTCGTTGCGTCCTCCACAACTTCCACTCTTCCATCCCGCAGAAATTCCTGTATTTTATGCCGGCTCACACCGGTCTCTCTCGAAATTGTAATTGCATTGCTCGGACCATATGTGTTAATAAAACGCTTCACCTTTCCAAAATCTGTGAGGTACTCTTCCCCACAGGACTCGCAGACATAACAGCCACCGCCTTTATACATCATATGTCCGGAACATTTATCGCAAACGGTGACTGTTTCTTTCGCGAAAACATTTTTTCTCTCTTTCATACCAATCATCCTCTCCTAACGCTATATTTCCCTTTTGTATTTGATTAATAATACTATATCATAACTAACCCTTTTCGGTAAAGAAAAACTGCGAATTGGAAACGATTTCTTTTCCCAACTCGCAGTTTATAAATAATCTTTTCTTTTATTTTACGGTTCCTGTGGATCTTCCTCTTTCGAGAACATCCAAGTATCCACTAAAAAACCCTTTACACTAAACTTAAAGAAAACTTTATGCTTTCCTGTTACAGTTTTAGTGAGTTTGGTCTTGAAATACTGATAATCCTTATCCGCATTTACTGTGATTTCACCAACTTTTTTGTTACTTGCAATTTTGTCAATATAAACAGAAATTGTTCCCTCTGCTGCATCATTTGTTGCACTGGCAATGCTCATCATTACTGATTTTGCACCATCACTGCCAAAATCAACACCTTCTAATCCAACATAATCACCTTTGTCAATGGAAGAAAGAACACGATTATTTCTTCCATCATTCTTCTCAGGTCCAACAATCGTTGATGTTCCATCTGACCATGCAAAAGTCTCTGCTTCCACTACATCATATGGGTTAAAGCTTCCAATCTGAGACACTCCCTCATTTGTCATAGAAGAAGTCAAATCACCATTTTCATCCATTGTTACCAAATCCACACCAGTGGTACGATACCCCTGTGTAATTCCCAAATCGGCTGCCAGCTTCTGTGAATGATAGAACATGTAAATTTTATCTCCTACCTGAAGCATACAATGATGATTATTGTTTTTATCATTACTTGGCAAACCGGTAAAATAAGATGTTGGATTTTTCAGCACAACTTTTGCCTCAGACCATGGTCCCATAGGTGAATCTGAAACCATGTAAGCAATATTTGCCACACCAAGATCGTTAGTTGTCGGGCGGTTCTTAGCACCATCCCAGTTTGTACAATAGCTATAATAATATTTGCCATTAAATTTATTAATTCCGGAATCCTCAAATGGTGCCGGTGCATCGATAACAACCGGATCCTCTTTAAGACTTATCATGTCATCACCCAGTTTTACAACACGGATACAGTTTGGATGCTCACGGTCTTCAGAATCACCGATTCCACCAAAATACAGATACCCCTGTCCATCATCATCTACAAATACAGCCGGATCAAACAACCATGGCACTTCGCTTCCTCCGCAGTTTGGTGTATTTCTACTGATTAACTGCTTACCAATCGGGTCACGCCATGGTCCTGTCGGACTGTCACCTTCTAACACGCCAATACCACTTCCATTATCTGCAAAGTAAATAAAGAATTTATCTTTGCCATCAATGTTTTTATAGCAGACAGCCGGTGCCCAACTGTTCTTTGACCAGCTTGCCGGACCTTTTTTACCTGCCACTTGAATAATTCCCTCATCACGCCAGTTTACCATATCGGCAGAAGAATAACAGTTCAGTGTATTAATGTTCGAATAGTCATTGTTTGGAATCTTGCCATCCTCGCCAATTCTCATCTGCTGACTGTCATTTGTTCCGTATACATAAACACGATCGTTGTACTCAATTGCATACGGGTCTGCCATAAAGCGCTGTGCCGCAATCGGGTTATTATTTCCCACTTCTTTAATTGCTTCCGTCAAACCATCCGTATTAATATTATCCAAATTCTCTTTTCCTAACTTGAACGAAATAGATTTGATATTAAATGTTACCGCATCATCTGACTTTGTTCCCAAGAAGAGCCAGTCTGCACTTCCTGATGGATTCTGACTTGTCAAATCAATCGTAATACTATCATTGAACGCATTCGGATATACCCAGCCATCCAAACTCTCATGATCGATAAAGTACTCGCCATCCTTATTTCCAAAACTCAAACGAAAACCTGCTGATGCACTTCCTTCAATTGTAATACTTTTTACTTTATTAAGGTTTAATGGACTTTCAAATGCAATCGCATAATATTTCCATCCGGCCTCTACCGTTACACTGCCATCTTGATTCAATGTGTAATTTGCACGCGTATCTGCATCCGTTGGTTTCACTTGGTCGCCCTCCATTTTTAAAATATTTGGGTCCGGCGTTGGCGTTGGCACACTTGTTGGTGTAGCCGTCGGTTTTAAAGGTGTAGCTGTTGGTGTTGTATTCGGTGCCTGCGACGGAGCTGCCGTATTCGCCTTTGTCTGAGACTTTGAAGGTGTAACCGCTTTCGCTGCCTTAACAGTCACTTTCACTTTTCCAATTACTTTTGTTTTTTTCTTTTTTGTCTGTTTTACCGTAATTACCGCATTACCCTTTTTCTTTGCTGTTACAACACCGGATTTACTAACCGAAGCAACTGCTTTTTTACTGCTCTTAAACGTATACTTTGCTTTCTTTACTTTTCCGGAAATTGCAATTTTCTTTTTCTTTCCTACTTTTAATGATATTTTCTTTGTTTTGAGTTTTGCCTTTTTTGCTGCCTTTGCCACATTGCCGCCGGGAAGATAACTTCCGGTACAAATAAGCGCAAATGCTGTTGCAAGTGAAAGAACTCTTTTTGTTTTTTTCTGTAACATAAAAAATACCTCCTTCTTTTTTTACTACTCAAATTGTAACAAAAAGAAGGAGATATTCCCATGATATGTCATGCACCATTTTTGATATATCCGGCACTTTTTTTATTTAATCACACGAACACGGATAACACCGTCAAGCGCCTCTAATTCTTTTACTACTTCATCCGTTGAATCAGAGCAGATATCAAGAATTGTATACGCAAAGTTTCCACGGCTCTTATTTACCATGTTTTCGATATTGACGCCATCTTTGGAGAACAATGTCGTAAACTGGCTCAACATATTCGGCACGTTCTTATGAGCAATCGTAATACGTCCAGCTGTCTGGCATACACCAGCGTCGCAGTTTGGATAGTTCACAGAATTTTTGATGTTACCATTTTCCATGAAGTCACGAATCTCACTGACAGCCATTTTCGCACAGTTATCCTCGGACTCCTGTGTGGAAGCGCCAAGATGAGGTGTTACGGTTGTATTTGGCAGATTTACTGTTGTCGGATTTGGGAAATCAACAATGTATTTTGCTACTTTACCGGACTCCAATGCCACTTTGATGTCATCCTCGTTCACCAGTGTATCACGGGAGAAGTTAAGAAGAACAACACCGTCTTTCATCTTATCAAATGCCTCTTTGTTAAACATTCCCTTGGTGGAATCCAAAAGCGGAACATGTACGGTAAGGTAATCACACATCTCATACAATTCCTCATTTGTCTTTACCATCGTTACATCGCGGGACATGTTAAGCGCATGTTCAACAGACAAATATGGGTCGCATCCGTAAACGTCCATACCAAGACGGTTTGCCGCATTGGCAACCAAAACACCAATTGCACCAAGGCCGATGATACCAAGTTTCTTTCCTTTAATTTCGGTTCCGGCGAATGCTTTCTTTGCTTTTTCTCCGGATTTTGCAATATTCTCATCATCTTTGTTATCCTGACACCATTTGATACCACCTGTGATATCACGAGCAGCCAATAAAAGAGAAGCAATCACTAACTCCTTTACACCATTTGCATTTGCACCCGGTGTATTAAAGACAACGATACCTTTTTCTGCGCATGCATCAAGCGGAATGTTATTTACACCGGCACCTGCACGGGCAACGGCTAACAAAGATTCCGGCAAATCCATGTCGTGCATGCTGGCACTGCGAACCAAAATTGCTTCTGCTTCGTTTGTATTTTCCGTAATCTCGTAGTTATCTCCCAACATATCCAGACCGCAGGCTGCAATCGGATTTAAGCAGTTTACTTTGATACTCATTATGCATTCTCCTCCTCAAACTTCTTCATAAACTCAACCAATTTCTCAACGCCCTCTTTTGGCATTGCATTGTAAATGCTGGCACGCATACCACCAACGGTACGGTGTCCTTTCAAGTTCTCAAATCCAGCCGCTTTTGCTTCTGCAACAAATTTTGCGTCCAAATCTTTATCTCCTGTTACAAATGGCACATTCATCAAAGAACGGTCTTCTTTGCGAACGGTTCCTTTGAACAGTTTGGAAGAATCCAAGAAATCATACAAAACTTTTGCTTTTTCGATGTTTCTCTTCTGCATCTCTTTCAAGCCGCCCATTTTCTTAATCCATTTAAATACTTTGCCGCAAATGTAAATACCATAAGCAGGTGGTGTATTGTAAAGGGACTGTGCATCGGCATGAATCTTGTACTGAAGCATCGTAGGAACTTTCTCATCCACTTCATCCGGAATCAAATCTTCACGGATAATTACGATTACCACACCGGCAGGTCCGATGTTCTTCTGAACACCACCGTAGATAACGCCATATTTGCTGACATCTACAGGTTCTGACAAAAAGCAGGAAGATACGTCTGCTACCAATGTCTTTCCTTTGGTATTTGGCAGTGTTTTATATTTTGTACCATAAATGGTATTGTTCTC
>CALELW010000296.1 GCA_937902905.1 uncultured Clostridium sp.
AAATCAATGTGTCTTCTCATGTGACATACCTCCCTCTCAGGGAGATGTCCCATGTATTAACCTCCCTGCTTTTCAATTTGTTTTTTGTGATTTCGCAGTGAAGTTTTTTCTCGATTCTATACTATTTGACTTTTTCTGATAATGTTTGGACTTTCTGCTTGTACATATCTTAACACAGCTAAACATGGATTGCAACACAAAAAATATATTTAAAACAACACCATAAACGTAAGAGCATAAGTCAACACATCCGGATGAATCGCCTCTTCTATTTTTGGATAAACATGCTTTTCCATTACCTTGGTATGCTCAAAAATTCGCCCTAACTCAGCCATAAGTGGAAAATAATCATCTTTTCCATCCTCTTTCCAAACACACGGCAGAACCTCCGAAAGGATTATATAATTACATGCACTGCTAAGCAAAAACTGCAAAAAGTCTTCTTCTCTACAAAGATACAAACATTTTGCAAGATAGCTTGCATACAACTTTCGTTTGGCAGAAATCTGTTGATCCGAACAATTTTTATTTTTCTCCCAAAGCAGACGCACATATCTTTTCCGCTTGGCATCACTCAACCCATACACCGCCTCATTCCATAGGATACGGGTTTTCGCCCGGAGATTCGTCTGACGGATAATATGACAGAACGTATCCACAACAGAAGAAATCACTTCCCATGCCGAATTTTCCAAGTCTTCCTTTGACATACTGTTTTTCACCAATTCAAATTCCTGTAAAAGAGAAGAAATCGTCCCCTCATTCGGAATTTCAATACTTCCCGCCTTTTTCTTTTTCTCAGAAAACGCATCCATGTAAAGATATAAAACCGCTCCCAAACCGATTCCAAGTGGAATGGATTCTTCCTGTAAAATATCCATACTAATGCTCATAAATTCAGCCATTTTCTCCTCAAAAGGAAGGTTTTCTTTTCCCTCTTTAATCAGATAAATAGGTCCCTCATGTTCAAAAATCCTCTTCAGCACCTCTTCACACGAATGATTCAGCATAGAAAAAGTAGTCTTTCCTTCAATATTCAGGCAAGCCCTCGGGAAAAGTTTACACGTATTTCCCATGTGCTCCGGACCATATTCTTGATAAATCTTACAAAGACCCATTTCATCTAAAAACGGGCACTCCCTTTTTTCCGTCATTTTTATAAAACAATTTCCGCTAGTCTGCCCGATATTCTTCTTTACATATTTACTAAATGCCCCATGAGAAGACTCATAAAAATCATAAGTATCTTTGTCTAATGCGATATCCCATCCACTGCAGCAAGTATTTTTGCACGCTGAACCAGAGCAGACAAAGGAATCAAAAAAATCAAGTTTGTAGGACATTGTACACCTCCATTATTTCTTCTGTAAAATGAAATGATGAATTGGCAAGTTCGTATGGCTGTCAATACATTTCAAGCCACACTCATCAAAGAGTTCTAACGCCTCCTCATAGGAATACTCGTGATAATGAGTAAAATTATTTATCATTGTCCGTCTTACAACATCTTTCGGAGACAAATCATCAAAATATGGAATCTCCTTATAACTTTCTACGTTTTTCGGATTATTATAAATGATATCCGGCACAGAAATGCACAGAATACCATCCTCATTTAAATGAGACATTAATTTCCGAATTGTGGCAACCGGATTAAAAATAAAATGTTCCATAACCTGTGACATGAAAATAATATCATAATTTCCGTCAAAATCATCCGTCTCCACAAAAGCCTCTTTGATGTGAATATCATATTTTTTATACAAATTTAGAGATGACTTGCTCCTCCACGCATTCCACTGCGGTTCCTCATCAGGAACTGTAAGCCAGGTAATATCAAGATTCAATAATTTTTTCAAAGTCAAAGAACACACACCAACTCCCGGGCCAATCTCTAATAAACTCTTCTTCGGTTGATTATCATACATCTTATATAATTTATAGACTGGATAATCCCAGTTTTGAATATCCAGACCTGCCTGTGTCAAACACAGCCAATAGGCACCCCAGTTAAACAAACTTGTTCCCTTAAAAATCTCATTTATTGTATCATAAACACTTTTTTGTAATTTCTCATCACCAAATAAATCTCTCGTCTTCACATCGGATATAATTCCAAACTCCTCCACACCCTGATATTGCAGTAAACGAACTCTTTTCACAAGTTCAGATGTCCATATATCCGCACGATCATCTTTAGAAAAGAAGAAAAAGAAATACTTTTCCGATTCCTTTAGCAATTCGCGATAGTTTTTCAATACCAGTCCATCTCCCACCGGCATTCCGTTTTCAAATTCTCCTATAGGGATCTGATCCACTTCACAAACAAAATGAACTGTAACGCCAGCCTTTTTTAGTGCACAGACCACCTGAACAGCCTCTGGAAACCATCCAAACAAAACAACTTCTTTTCCACAATGTATAATGTCATCTAACGTATATTTTTTGGTAATTAGAACATAACTTCTGCAGTATCCATCTGCACCCTTCCAATAATCCATCAAACGTGTTGCCCGCATAAAATATTTCTCCTTTCATCCATCTTGTGTTTTTCCAAAACCTTATTGCTCAAAAAATCGTTTCAATTTCTGTGGTTCACCATGTCCCGGATAAACCATAATTTCTTTATCGAGTGACTCCAAATACGGTAGTGTAATACCGGCAAAATCTTTTTTACTGCCACCCGGCAGGCGAAGAATCGTTTCGTGCCCGGTCACTAGCGTATCACCGGAAAAAAGAATCTTTTCATCCACTAAAATACAAATACTTCCCTTTGAATGTCCGGGCGTTTCCTTCAAAAACACCTTATGCTCCTGCCAAATAAACTCATATTCACCTTCAAACGTTTCATCTGCCTGGCAGAAATATGGCTGAATATTCATATTCTGCACACATTCATGTATTTCCTCTTCTTTCCCAACAAAAAGCGCCTCCCAGAATTCAGATAAGTTTTTACACGGATTATCCAGTGCTTCTCCACATTTCTTAGAACACACTACACACATCTGCCAGAAATTTTCTTTCAGCCAGTTAACACCCGAGATATGGTCATAATGCTCATGCGTTAATAAAACGAGAACATTCCGAACATTTTTATCTTTTAAAAATAAAAGAGCCTCTTTTGAAATACAAGGATCAACGATCAATGCACTCTCATCTTCCTGCAAAATATACATGCGTGAATCAATCGGATAAAACACATATTTTCGAATCATCCTATAATCCTTTCTCTATCCACTTTACAAAATAAATTTATCCAACGAATCATCCAAATAAAGCGTCATCTTTGTAAACAATTTCGACTCTTTTCTCAAACACCAGCCAATTCCAAACGCCAGATATGTTGGACGAATCATCTGAATTGGCAAATTATTTTTCATAAATTCATAGGTCCAATTGTCATTTATGATATCTAATGACTTTTCATTGTACACAAGGGAGCAAATGCGTACCGACGGATACTTTCTATGAATTGCTGGTAATTCGCATTCTTTTTTATCTAAAATAATAATGGCTGCGTCTTCCTGCAAAATATGATTCTGTAAAAGTTTATCTACAGAATCCTCCGATATTTGTCCAACAATTGCAGTTACATTTTCTTCTTCGGTTAATTGATTTACAATTTCCATTTCATCTTCACCAACAATAATTTTGGTATTCCAAAAATGCTTATCTGCAATTTCCTCTAATTTCTGCCGGTTTTTTCCACAAAGAATCAATTCAGCGGTTTGCATATCCAATATTTCTGATACATACTCCATCAATGAGGTATCAGCATCCATTACAATAATTTTACTTTGCCATAACCCCCCACACCGCTCTTTATCCTCATCATAATGCCAGTCAGATTCTGTTACCGGCAGAATTGTATCTGTTGACAACTCCATATAATCAATACTGCATGACAAACCAACTCCATAACCACAGGTAATCACTTTGATGCAATCCTTTTTATGTAATACTTCTGCATTTGCACATAAAGTCAGTGGCACAGAAGCCCCCGATGTATTTCCATATTCTTCAAGAGATGTAAGCATCTTTTCGCTTGGTATATTACAGGCAAAAGAAATATTATCCAAAATTAATTTCTGTGCCTGATGAAATATAAAATAGTCAATATCTTCTACCTGTAGTTTATGCTCTTCCATAAACTGATTGACCCGGTTACTGACATCATTTATTGCATATTCAAATACCATATTCCCCTGCATGTATGTTCCTGTCCATGGACTGCGAGCTAAAATCGCATCATAATGTGAACCATCACAGGATTCTGAAAAAGTGATACAAGCCCCCTGCTTTTTCTCAATTGCAACCGCAGAAGCAGCCGATCCGGTCAACAACGAAAAGGAAACCGTATCTGCATTTAAAAGTCTTTTGGACTCCATATTTTCTACTCGGTCAGCAACCAGGCAAAGAGCCTTTTTACAAGCAGGCATCGTGTTCATCAAAGAAGCCGCAATATGAATACCATATCCAAAAGAAGAACATCCTAAATTTACATCAAAAGCAATTACTTCTTTCGGCAAACCCATGCGCTCCTGCAATGCAATTGCCGTAGAAGGAATTAAGTAATCCGGACTCTGAGTCATATAAATTAGTACACCAATTTCATCTTTTTTCCAGTCTAGTTTTGTAAGCAAATCATTGGCTGCACAAATTGCCAAATCCGACGCTCTCTGCTCAATTCTGCTGGTATGTCTCTTTCGAATCCCAGTAAGTTTAACTTGCTTTTTTACTCTTTTTTCTCCTAACACATTGCCATAATCCATATTGTCTTCTGTGTGTCTTGGAACACAGCTTGCAATTCCGGCAATTTTTATATTCTCAATTAATCCTTCCATGTCTGCTCCTAAAATTGTTCTCTTAATCTAAATAATCGCAAATATCCTGTACTGTTTCAAAATTTTTGATTTCATCTACAGTCAGTCTTTTCTGCATTTCTTTTTTTACATAGGTCACTAAATATAATTTACTCATAGAATCCCACTCGTCAATATCCTCCAGTGAATCTTCTACTTTTAAAGTTCCCTCATCTAATTCCAAAATATCTTCTAATACTTCCAATTTTTCCTGTACTGTCATGTTCAGTTCCTCCTTGCATTTTTATCTTTTTATAAATATATAATCAAAAGTGCCGTCGATTTCTCCAGCTCTTTTATTGGCTCCAAGATTACCCATTTCTGTCCACGAATAACTGCTCTGCACCCCATAATGCTCTTTTGCATATTCAATGGCTCTTCGCTCCAAATTATAGGTTATATCTGCCGTACCGCTGTTATATATCTGATACCCATAGTATTTCTTTCCTTCTATCTGATACATTAAAAAAGCAATAATTTCTCCCTTTTCCCGATATAACAAAACCCATTTTTTTTGGATTAATTCCAACAATTCCTCCATAGATGGAAGCCTGCTTACACGAAAATCAAATATTTGGTACAACATTTGATACAATTCTTCCGCATCTTTTTCGGCAGCAAATTCTCCAAAATTTTCTTCATAAAACTGCTCCATAAAAAGTTCATGTTTGGATTTTTCGTGCTTGTCACACAAAACCGGATTTGTGTGACGTACCAAAGTGGTATAATGACGAAACAACGTGTCGTTCACCCATGAAAATTCTGAAAATTTCTCTTTCACAATATAATCCATTACTGCATCCGTTGGAACTTTTTCAAATAAAGTATTTAAATCCTGTAAATCTACCGATGCAAAATAACATCTCAACAGATTTTCTTCCTGGTCACAGAATACAATACTTGAATCCGTTGTCCATGTTGCAAAATCCTTATCAGAATTTTGCAGTGACAAGTAATAATTTGAAACAAATGGTTTCCTCGTTTTTCTTAAATCGGAAATCCTTTTTACAATCTCTCTAATTTTCAAGGTCTGCTCCTCTCAATATTTTGATATCAGCATTTCACAAAAATCAAGATTTCCAAGTTCCATAATCATTGAGCCCCAGGATAATCCCGCACCAAAACCGGACAAACAACAAGTATACGAATGATCAATCAATTTATCCTTTAAATTGTATGTTATATTCACCGGTATGGTTGAACCACTGGAATTTCCAAAATTCTCAACAACATTCATCGGTACTTTATCCCATGGAATCTTCATTTTATCCGCCAGTTTTTGCAGCATAAACTTATTTGGCTGATGGAATAAATACCACTCAATTTCATCCTTTGATTTTTTTGAATACTCCAAAATTTCTTCAATCAACGGTGGTACTTCTTTCTGTACAAAATTAAAGACTCTGGAACCATCCATCCACAAATCTTCATAACTTTTCATTGTTCCATCGCCAATATCAACAAGCTTTACGGTCTCTTCACTATGTGGCATTTTGTAACCACCCGCATGCATAATCAATGCATCTCTTTCCGTTCCGTCATTATATAAATTCATATAAATATCAGCTGCTTTTTCATCATTTTCAAATACTGTAATTGCCGTGGCATCCCCGCCAAAACTTGGAGAAGAAAGAGGTGTCTCTCTTTTTTTCCGGCACAAAACATCGGTATTGAAAACTACTACTTTTTTATTTCCAACTACATCAAGCAGCATGAGTGCCTGCAGAGAACCTAACACAAAACCAACACATCCCTGCGGAATATCCATACAAATCACATCTTTTGGCAGCTTACATTCCCCGTGAATGATATTGCTGATATGAGGAATGAAATAATCCGGTGTCAACCCGGTAACAACAACAGCGCCAATTTCTTCCCGTTTAATCATGCCATGTTCAAGCATATAATTCAAACCATAGACACAAAAATCAGAACTCGTTGACGTCTCCTTTGCCGCTCTTCTTTTACCAAACCCC
>CALELW010000297.1 GCA_937902905.1 uncultured Clostridium sp.
GATTGTCGAATCGTACAAATCACGCTCCTCCATGAAACTGATGGAAATCTTGTTTAACAATGGCTGCAAAATCAAGAAACACAATCCAAACAACAATACAAAACGCACGATTTTGTAAGCAACATTAAATGATACTTTGCGTAACAGATAGCCGTTGGATTTTCTATTGCGTTCCCTGAAGGCTTGAAACTTACTCATTTTACTCATAATAATATACCCTCCTAGAAATAATCAACGAAACAATACCCAACGCAACAATTACACATAGGAAATATACCCACGCCATCGCCGACGCTTGACCGTAGTCCATTCGTCCTCCGATACCGACTGCATCGATACGCTCCATAACTGTGTTGTCTGTCTTCAAGAAGAAGTCAATTACCGTATATACGATATTTACCAAAATCATCGAACTCACCATTGGAAGTGTAATCTTCCAAAAGCTTTCCCAAGCGGTACATCCCTCGATTTTTGCCGCCTCGAACATACTTGGCGAAATCGTCTGCAAAGCAGAAAGGAAAATGATAATCTGGATACCAGAGGCAATCGCAATATCATATACACTGTTAATAATGTCAAATACATAGCTAAACATCTGTGACATCGGACTGGAGTCTGATGTAATCAAGATACTCTCAAGCACACCGGTAATACTTGTATCATTATTCGTTGCCTCAATCGCATCTTTCATGTCAGCCAAAAGCGTATTTCCGCTTTCCAGACCAACGATAACACCGGATGAAAGAATAACCGGCAGGAAGAATATTGCACGAACTGCTCCTCTTCCTTTGAAGGACTGATTCAACAGTAACGCAATAAAAAAACTGAAAATCAATGTTGCCGGAACGTTTGTCAGCATTTTTACCAACTCAGAAATGAGGTTTGGTACAAACTGTTCATCTACCAAAAATGCCTGGCGGTAATTTTCCAGTCCCGCCCATGTCATGGACAATCCACCTTCAAGTTCTACCGTACTGAAACTCATTCTTAAGGACTGTACTAACGGCACAACCAAGAACAGGATAAAACCGACGATGAATGGTGCAATAAATAAATAGCCTGCAACCGCATTTTTAAATGCTAATGTCTTTTTCTTTTTATTCTTGCGAGCCATTTATTCTTCACCTCCCTTCACAGCTGCGAAATCTCTGGCCGCAATTTCCTGGCCATTGTATTGATAGTTGCTATAGTTGTAGTTTACAACAACTGCTTTTCCGCCTTCGAAGGTTGTCTTGTATACGCCATCTGCAATTTTTTCATGTTTATCAATTGCTTTATCGTATGTTCCTTCGAATGTTTCATTAAACTTGTTATACAGACTCAAAGTATCTTTCTTCCAGTCATCGTAGTTACAAGCATAGTATCTTGTGTACTTGCCATCCTGTAAAACACTTGTCTTTTCAGCGATGTAAGTGAAGTATAATCCGGCACCGGACTCAGCGGATTTTAAGATATTCTCCTTTTCATCATCTGCTAAGTTAATTGCAGCACCAGAGTAATTTACTAAACCATGCAATGCCATGGTATAGAATGGAACCTGCTCATCAATGATGTTTACAGCACGGGCATCTAAGTTCATGTCAGTAACAAAGTCTGCATAAGGTACTGCATACTGGTTACCACTTGTAATCATAACTTTGTTTCCGCCCTGTTTCAGTGACTGCAATTTCTTAACCTGAAGATTCAAAGCAGCTTCGCGCGATACTCTATCTTTTGGATTGTAGTCACCGGCAAGTGTATTACCGATATCTTCCATACCGATATTCTTGCTGCCATAACCATTTACTTTTTCTACATAAGTATCAACCGAATCCATCGCATACGACGGTTTTACTAAGTAATAGCTGTCATAATTGTGATAATCGGTGTAATCATCATTTGCCTGATAAGTAATTGGGTCCCAGTTATAGAGCTCACACTCTTCACGGCTGACAAACTTCGCTGCATTTCTTGTAGAACTGAATCCGTCAAACCATTTATCCTTGTATACATAGTTAAATGTACCATTCAGATAAAGCTGCATACCATTTGTCTTGTCTGCATAAGCAGTTAAATCTTCCAAATCAGAAGAACTTCCCAGACGTCCTACTGTTTTTACTTTAGCAGCAGATGTCTGTTTTACACCGGTATTAAACCATCCGGTATATTTCGCATTAATATTGCCAATGCCGGCTTTCTGCAAATCTTCCAAAATTGATTTAGCCTGTGTGTAAGATGTCAATGACTGAGAGCGGACAACCGGATAACCAAGGATATGCTCGGTATCATCTACGGCACCAATCATCTCAACAGCCAATGCCTGTTTATCACTGTCTACTTTACCGAGACTCGGATATTTCTTCTGCAGATATCCGCGGTACTCTTTTGCCAAATCCGAATAATCGGTTTTGTCAGAGAAAATGTATCTCTGGGAAATTGTCTCATTTGGCAGTCCGTCTTCATAAACACGAACAGTTGTATCCGATTTTGTTGATACGTCCATATTCTCACCATGAATCAGGCTGTAAATGAATGTACTATAGTTATAACCATTGTTCTTTCCTGAAATGTCCGCCTGAACAGTTGCATAAGAGCTGCCCTCTTCTGCTACACAAAGGAATGAACTCTGTGTTGTCTCATTTGCAATGGCAAGCAATGGGAAATTGGATTTTGTCTCATCGACAATCGTCGTACGTGACTGACCATAATCCCAGCCATAAACATCACTCTGATATTTCTGCTGTCCGGTCTTACCATTGTTGAAGTTGATTTTTCCACCGGTTCCTTCCGGAACAATCATATAACCTTTTTCATCAACATTCGATGCCCCCATATATGGAAGAACCTGTAGTTTGACAATCGGATAATCTTCGTTGTAGGAGATTTCCTTCATCGGTACTTTTACAACCAGCTGGTTATCTTCCAGTACATAGTGAACACTAATATCAAAAATTGGTTTACCTTCGTTACGGGATACTTTGTAATCACCCATATCTTTTGTACGGTCTTCCAAAGTATATCCAGCTTCTACGAATTTCTCTTCCAACTGCTGAAGACGAGAATCGGTAACCGACTCATCCAAATAGTAAATTGGCTCGTCTTTCAAATCAGGGAAAAGTTTTTCGCCTTTTGTCAGCAGCTGCTTATCGGTAGAATCATCCGACTTGCTAAGTTCCTCATAGTTATAATAAACATAACTTCTAAGTGCCGACTTCTGTGCCGATCTTGACATCTTATCCAGATATTTCTTCATTCTGGACTCTTTGATTGCGACCGGACAAGTGTAGGTTTTCTCAAAATCACCTACGGAATAACTTACTTTAATTTCGTTATCATTTACTTTCTCGATTTTATAAAACTTATTGTCCCGAATACACTGAGAGTAGTTATCAATCTCTTTCTTCGTATCAGTACTGTTGGAGTAAGTAAGATTCAAAGTTGAGCTTAACACATCTTTGTAATGCCCATCGGCATTTGCATACTTCTCTACATCCTCAGCAGTCGGATTGGAACGATATACCTTTCCGGTTGCCTTGTCTGTAACCTCAAGCTGTGTGGAAGAACCACTCACTGAGAGTTTCAATGAATCATTTTCAATTACTACATCTCCGCTGTTATCATACTCATAAGTTTTCATCTCTTTGGTACCCTCATCGGAATCACCGCAGGCACTAAGAGCGAAACATGCCATAACTGTAATCAGGAGCAAATACAATTTGTTTTTCATTCTGTCATTTCCTCCTTTCATCAATACATTCGGAAAATGGTTTCTTTGTAAATCGAATAGAAATAGGAGAAACCATCACTAATCAAACTGAAGAACAGTACAAGCAAAAATACGATAATCAACATACCTACTGCTGAGAAAATCAAGGATAAAAATGCTTTACCCAGCATGAAGTCATGAATCATCATTACAGATGCAATAATCAGCAATCCACACCAAATCATGGAGAAGTTACTGAATACGCTGTAAAATGCACCCTCTTCTTCGGTAACAACGTTACTCATAGGAATCAGTATCAACTGAATAATTACATATGGAGTCATCGCATAAGCGGTACCCATCCATATATCTTTTAATGTACCTTTACCATCAAACAATGTGGTAAGACACCAGTTTGCAACAACATACACAATAAATGGTACAAGGAATGTTGCAATCTCTAAAATCAGGTTTACATTGTCCCAGTTTACCGGATTAAACACGAAACTGGTTGCACCCAATTTAATCAGGTTTGTCAAAAGGACCAGAATAACAATTGTATTGGCTGCCGCCATAGACCCTCTTTTTTCATGTGTCAAATCCCAAAAACCATCAAAAGGTCTTACGATACAATGAAGGGCGTAACGCAGAGAATCGCGGTAACGAATCCATGCATCTTTATTGGTCAGTCTTTCTTTTATTTTCATCCTTTTTCAACCTCCCTTCTGGCTTTCTTCACAAATCCAACACCAAATCCAAGGAGAATGAGGATTGCAATAATAATCAAGATCGTACCAATGTTCTCCTCAAACCAAACCTCACGGTAAAGCTTAAATGCTTTGGAATAATTCTTGGCATCAAGTTTTAATTCAAAGTAATCCATTGCCTCTTTGTAATTCTTCTCACGAAGAAGCGCACGGCCGATTCCGATATATGCCTGGTCGTAGTTACCATTATGCTTTAAAACCTCACGCCAAATGTTAGCGGATTCTTCATAATTACCTTTTTTGTACTCAGCCAGACCATTGTTAATCATTTTACCATAATCAGTCAAAGTAAACTGGGTAATCGTTCCTAATTTCTGGTCTGCAACCAAGAGAGAATCACCAAGGTCTTCAATTGCGGAAGGATTCATAAACAATCCGGCTTTATAACCATGTCCGCCAAAGGCATACAGCATATTACCCTGGAAGTCATAAGCAAAGATACGTCCCTTTGTATTATCGAGTGCATAGTAAACATCATTTGGCAAGCAGCAGATATCTACAAACTTAGAAGGTCCCTTCATCTCGCCTTTTTCGGTGTAACGCAAATCGCCATATGGGTCATTGTAACCGTTACGAACCAAAATGTCAGTTCCCTTTGCATTCAACTTACGAATCGGTTCAGCCGACTCTACAGTACCATCGAAAGTACTGATTGTTGCATAAATGAAGTCTTCGGAATCCAAGCAAAGGTTCGAATACTCTGTCGGAACGAACAAGTCCATCTGTGCACGCTGCTCTTTTGTAGCAACCATTTTCCACAAATAAGTAAGGAAATCATAAGTTACTTCGCTGGCTCCGACAAATCCTGTAAAGTCCCCGGCGTCATCAAACTCAAGGAAACCTTTGTTTACGTTCTGAACCTGAGCAAAAATACGTTTTGCACCATCCACAACTAACTTCTGTGGAAGGAATTTTGCATCCGTATAGGTTTTATCATTTGGACGGCCAATTACTTTTACCATATTGCCGTCTGCATCCAAGTGAACAATTTTGTTATTACCGGTATCGGCAATGTACATCTGTCCATCATCCGTTACAAATACATCCTGAGGACCATTCAATTTTACATCTTTTCCCTCAGCATCTTTGTAACCGGTTACTTCTTTTACATAAGTAAACTCATTGTTTTCATATGTAAATTCACAAATACGATTATTTCCTGTGTCTGCTACATACATCTTATTTCCGGTCGAGAAAAGACCCTGTGGTTCAGAAAAGTTGCCACAATCTTTAAAATCAGAACCGGAAATTACTCGTTCAACCGAATAAGCATCTGGAGACTCGCGATCCACATCCCAGCAATCATAAGTATAAGTATAATGCTTGCCATCGGAACTGTTTGCGAGAACCTCCGCGTTGCTTACAAGGAGGGATGCAACGAGTAATAACGCAAATACCGAAGTAAGTCGTTTCATTTTTCTCATTTTCTTTCCTCCTTATCAGTCTTTAATTCCGGAACTAGCCATTGTTTCCAGAATGTTACTCTCTGCCAAAATAAAGATTAAAATCGGCACCATCATAACGACCATTGTCGCAGCGGAACCTACACCGGCACGGGCAACACCACCGGCCATAATCTGCTGCAATGCATATGGCAGCATCTTATATTCTTCCGAGTAGATATATACCTGACCTTTCATGTTCCAAAGGTTTTGTACAGAGAAAATTGTTACTGTCAACCATGCCGGTTTTACGTTAGGCATGACAATCTGAAGGAAGATTCTTCCCTCTTTTGCACCATCTATTTTAGCCGCTTCAATCAACGCATCCGGAATCTGCTCCATAAACTGTTTCATAAGGAACAATCCCATTGGCAGTGCGAACGCCGGCACCATCAGTGCTAAGTACGTATCAATCCATCCAAGCTTACTCATAATAATATAAGTAGGAATCTGCAATACATAAGCATTGAACATGATTGCTGCCTGAATAATCTTGAAAATCTTTTTGCTTCCCGGGAACTCATATTTTGCCAAAACATAAGCAGCCATTGAACCAATAATCAAATGACCTACCGTACCAAGCAGTGTGATAAATACCGTATTAAAGACATAACGGGTAAATGGTACATAGGAGCTTGACATAACAACAAGCAAATCCTGGAAGTTATTAAATGTTGGATTCTTCACGAAAAATCGCGGTGGATACAGATAAATCTCATCCAACGGTTTAAATGCACTACTGATGGAATATACCAACGGAAGTACAAAGAAGATACCAAACAAAATCAGCAAAATGTAAATACCGATATCACCACCGACTGAGCGGTTCGGTTTTCTTCGTTTTAATTTAATTAATTTCATCTTTGCTATACCTCCTATCAAGTTCCAACTTTGCTAAGCAGTGACTGAATTGCCTTATTCAACAATAACATCACGGCGAACAAAATTGTTGCAATTGCGGAAGCATAACCCATCTCAAATCGTGTAGTACCATAGTCAATCAGATGGGTAACTACGGTACGCGCCGCATAGTCCGTACTAGGGAAACCGCAAAGCGCCATCGTCTGGTCGGCAACACCGAATGTCTGTGTGATTGCCATTACGGCACCAAACAAAAGCATTGGTTTCATACCAGGCAGTGTGATGTACCAAAGTTCCTGCCAGCGGTTTTTGACACCGTCCACATAACCCGCTTCAAACTGCGAATTATCAATACCTTGGAGTCCGGCCACGAAGGAAAGGAATCCCTGCCCAAGACTCATCCACAATACGACGATAATAATAACATTCATCATGTAGGCAGTATCCGTGAGCCACAGAATCGGCTCACTGATAAAACCAAATTTAATCAAAAATGAATTTACATATCCGTATGCATCACCACTAAATAAGATAGACCATACTAAGTATGCCTGACCCGAAATTGTCGGTGCATAGAATACAACTACGGCGAAAGCACGGATATAACGTGGCAGCTCGTTGATAAACCAAGCGAACAAAAATGCCATGATATAACCAAGCGGTCCGGTAATTGCTGCCAGCAAAAATGTATTTTTAACCGCAATCAAGAATACATCATCCGCAAGAAGCAGGTTAATGTAGTTATCTACACCAACGAATCTTGCCGGTTCCAGTACGTTATAGTACGTGAAACTGTAAAATACTGACATCAGCACGGGCAAAATGTAGAATGCAGTAAACACAATCAAATACGGCAGAAGAAAAAGGTAACATGTCTTGGACATCTTAGCTTTCTTCCATGCGATTTTAGCATTGCGCTTTTTAATCTGCATGTATTTTCCCAGAAAATTCATTTTTTCACTCCTCTCTTATTTTTGTTTTGTTTCTTTTTCTTCTTGTTCCAGAGTCTTCAAACCAAACTCTTCACGTTTGTTTGATAACTCCTTATTTATCGTAATAACATAATCAAGAATCGTCTCTCGAGGGTCCTCGTTGTTATTCATAACTTTACGAATTGCGTTTGTGATATGACGCTCTGTGTAATATCCGCCGGCAACCTGTGGAATACCAAATGCCCATTTGTGCTGTTCATCAAGCACTTTGGACTCTTTGCTGCTCCAAGACAAAGACTTAAAAGTTTCTTTGTTAGCTGTTGCATAACGTGCCGCAGCACCCATAACAGCCTCAAGTTCTCTTGCGTAGGTAGCCTGTGTATCAGCACTTGCCCACCACTTCAAGAAATCCCATGCAATTTCTTTCTTGCCACGCTGTTCCGCACCTTTAAGCATCATAGAAGCAGTACCCCATGACTGAACGGAACGGTTGATTGAGCCATCTTCCTGTTTCACACCAGGAACCATACCGAAGTTCCAAAGACCTTTAATCTCAGGAGCGAATACAGACAATGTATTAAATGTACTGAAGTCCGCTACACCGATTGGCATTTCACCGCTTCGGAAACGGTTTGCGAAATCATACTGTTTAACCAGTTTGTAGTTGGTAAACAATTTGGTATAGAATTCAAACGCCTGAATACCTTCTGTACTACCAATTGTTGTCTCAATACCGTCATCACGGTACAAAGCGCCACCGCGCTGAACAAGCTGAGCATAGTAGTTTGCAAGGTCAGGGTTGGATGCGTTGTTAATCTTACGCTCTACTGAAGGGATTGCAAAGGACATACTGTTCTTCTGCAGTTTTGGAAGCACTTTGATTACATCATCCCATGTATTAATCTGTGTCGCATCAACACCAAGTTCTTCCATAATATCGGTACGATAGAACAATACGTTGTAGTTTTCTGTCTCCGGCAGACCATACAATCCTTTATGTCCGGTCTTGTCTTTCAGCCAGTAAGCCTCATAAGAACTTGGCTGATACTCAGAAAGTACGTCTTTATAATCCGAGAACTGGGTCAAATCCACAGTCGCACCACGAAGTGCGTAGTTGACAGGCTCCGTCTGCGAAATACAAAGTGCTACATCCGGGCCATTACCTGACATAACGGCAGGAAGCATCGCATTTACCGCACCGGCAGAGTTTGTAACTGTATTTGCTGATGCCGCAGCATCAATCAGTTTAACATTTACTTTAATTTCTTTTCCATATGTTTCTTTTGAAGTCGGAGTAAACTGCTGGTCTACCATGTTCTTCAAAATATTACTCTGGTCACGTCCGGCAGTAATCCACACATCAATTACATCCGGGTCATCCGAATCATACACATTACCAAGTGCAGAGGAATCGGAACGGAAGGAGTTAATGAACAATGTACACTCATGTACAATTCGGTCAAAGCTTCCTTCATTTACTTCTTCAATTGAAGATTTGTCACCGGCAAGAACAATATAGTCAATATCCATTGCCGTTGCACTTAAGTTGTTAATCGATGTACCAAGAGAAGATACATTCTCTTTGAAGTTTGACAACGTCTGAGGAATTTTATCCGGACGGTCAACAAACTCTTCCATCTGTGCAGCCAGTGTCTGTGCTACGGCGATTTCACCACCGCGTTCACCGGTATATGCAGTAACTTCATCAACTAAGTGATATAAGATTTTGGACTCATCGCCCATTGCCTTAATGATATCCGGATATACCTTTTCAATCTGGTAGTCACGGAACTCATCCGGCTCTGTACCTGTCAATACAAGAATCTGACGATAGTACTGATTCATACGGTATACACTTTCAGATAACTGGGAAAGGTACTCACCAAGCTCACCAAGTGTAATTTTCAAACGAATTTTATGTTCTCCAGCAGTGAGGTGGAATTTGTATGCCTCGCCTTTATCATTCTGTAAGCAAAGCATTTCCCAAACATTGCTGTAAGTAAATTGCAGACTAGCTACCTCTTTAAAAGGAACCTCTCCGTCAATGTATAAGGAACGGTTTGCAATATAACCACGGTTATATCCCTGACGTCCTTTGATACCGATTACATAATCGCCTTCTTTTTCTACTTTCGTAGTCCATTCCAGCCAGTCACCGGCAACTTTCCACTGCGTACCACCAATTACATTCAAAACCTGTTTGTCTGTATTGTGCTTGGTAACATTTCCTTTTTCATCCTCGTATTCGGTATCACCCGATGTACGGTCATAAGTAGCATACAAAGATGGTGATGAACGTCTGTCCGACTTTTCACCCTGAATCTTCTGAACGTAAGATTTGTCAACGTTATTTGTCTTTCCTTTATTCTCTGCTGCGTACTCTGCATAGGTAGGAATCTTTTTCATATTACCTACTGTGAACTTACGCATAATCAAACGTTCGTTGACACCAGTTAAGCGAATCTTATTGACACCCTTCTTTAAATAGAAGTAATACGGTTCCATCTCATATCCGGTTGGGTCTTCAAAATAGGAAGAAATCCATCCGCGTGTCGGATCCTCAATCTGGGAAGGACGAATCTCATTTCCCTGGTTATCCTTGCTTGGTTTGCCATCATCCGTGTAGACACGTTCGAAGTCAATACCCTCGGCACCATTAAATGGAGTTTCGTATTTACCCGTTTTCTCATTGTAAAGTTCTACCTTGGTCTCAATTGCAATTCCTCGGTCGTCCTTGTCTCCTGTAGAAGGATAATACTGAAGGCTTAAGTTGTAATAACCTTCCTCTTCCACATTAACAGAGTACACTGCGCTTTCTCCTTCCGGAATCAGCACAGATTCTGATTTTTCATTCTCCGGACCAAGATCATTATGTACAGTAACGTTTTTGGTTGTCTCTTTCTTCACGAAACCGGCAACCGGAATATCGTAGGAACCACTTGGTGTATTGGCATCCGTGCGCTTAGCCACATAATCACTGTACTGACCTTCACGCTGATATTCGCTGCTCATAGTGTCAAAATTCACACCTGCGTACTTGTCGGAGTTGTCACTTACGGAAGAACCTTTTAACTTGAAAAATAGTACAAAAGCGATAATCACCAGTACTACAATCAAGAATGTCCGTAAGCCTTTTTTCTTCATCAACTTTGACATAGCTGTCGCAATCTCCTTTCGTTGTTTCTCTTTTTATGCATTCTGCCAGTGAAATAAGCCATCGGGGCAAAACACATAATGTTTTTTTGTATAATATGTATACAGTTTGTTATAAAGTATATCACCATTTTTGTAACATGTCCATAGTTTTTGATAGATTTTTTTATGTAAATTTGCTAAAAAAAGATTGTTTTTGCCTTAAAAAATGTTTTGTATTTACAAGAGCGAATCCATATAGTAGAATGCAAGTATACATATTTCACAACTTGGAGGTTTTTATGGACAATAAAAAAATAGGCAAAAATCCGATACTTCCGGGCTTTTACCCTGACCCATCGGTTTGCCGTGTAAACAATGATTATTATTTAGTAACTTCTACTTTCGCTTATTATCCGGGTGTTCCTATCTTTCACAGCCGTGATTTAGTACACTGGAACCAGATTGGTAATATATTGGAAAGAAAAGAACAGCTCCCTTTGGTAAATGCGGAAACAAGTGAAGGTATCTTTGCGCCGACACTCCGTTACCATGACGGAACCTTTTACATGATTACAACAAATGTAACTCCAACAAACGACATTAATAACTTTATTGTCACTGCAACTGACCCTGCCGGTCCATGGTCGGACCCATATCCTTTAGATTCCGCCGGCATTGACCCATCCCTCTTTTTTGATGATGACGGCAGATGCTACTACTGTGGTACACAGAACCGCAGAGAGGGTTCCCGCTATTTCGGTGACAATGAAATCTATATTCAGGAATTGGATTTAAATACGATGAAACTTGTCGGTGAAAGCTACCCGGCATGGCACGGCGCTCTCCGTGGTGTAGAATGGCCGGAGGGACCACATATCTATAAGAAAGACGGCTATTACTATCTCTTGATATCCGAAGCCGGAACCGGACACAACCATGCGGTTTCAATTGCCCGCAGTAAAAGTCTGACAGAGCCATTTACCGGTTATAAGGCAAATCCGATTTTCACACACCGTCATCTCGGCAACCACTATCCGATTGTAAATGTCGGACATCCGGATATCGTAGAAACCCAGAACGGCGAATGGTGGATGGTATGCTTAGCTTCCCGTCCACGTGGCGGCTACTATAGAAATTTAGGACGTGAAACTTACTTAGTACCATTTATCTGGGAAGATGGATGGCCGGTAATCAATCCGGGAAAAGGAATTTTGGAAGATACTTTCCCAATGCCTAATCTTCCTGCTTATGAAGCAAAAGAAATTCCTGCAAAAGAGGATTTTGATACCGATACGCTCCCACTTCATTTTATGTACTTACGCAATCCGAAAGAGGAAAACTATTCTCTTACGAATCGCCTGGGATATTTAGAAATGAAACTGGACGCTGATACGTTATCCACAAAAGGCACTCCTTCCTATGTGTGCCAGCGCCAGCTTAGTTTTGATTTTACAGCAGAAACAAAACTTTCCTTTTCTCCTGCTGTAGAAAACGAGCAGGCAGGAATTGCGATTTACCAAAGCCAGTCGTTTAACTACCAGTTCTTAGCCGGCAAAAAAGGAGACGCCACTGTCCTCTCTCTCATTAAGACAGAGCGAGACGAAATCACTGTCTTAAAAGAAGAGACACTGGATGCCCTTTATCCTGACCTCACACTTCGCATCACGGAAAACGAGCAGGATTTAACCTTTGCTTACTCTGTCGATGGCAAAGCTGAGAAAATACTTGCAGACAAGGTCGATGCAAGAATTTTGTCTACCGATGTAGCCGGTGGCTTTGTCGGAAACACCATCGGACTGTATGCAACCTCAAACGGTAAAGATAGTAATACCGTCGCAGCATTCGACTACTTCTCTTACAAAGACAACGCTAAATAAGATACTTGCAATAGAAAAGAAGTTACAAATCAGCGAGAAACTTTATTCGCAAAAGCGAATCTTTTGTTTCGAGTCGATTTGTAACTTCTTATTTTTATCTACCCTCTAAGCGTAAGATTTCTTTCTTTAACCGCTTCATTATTTTTTTTTCTAATCGTGAGATATAGCTTTGGGAGATGCCTAAGAGGTCTGCGACTTCTTTCTGTGTGAGTTCCTGTCCCAGTTTATCATCAATTCCAAATCTAAGCCGGATAATCGTCTGCTCACGTTCGGACAATGTTTCCAATGCTTTACGCAGTAAACTTCTATCAACTTCTTTTTCAATATCTTTGTAAATAATATCTTCACTTGTTCCCAAAATATCCGAGAGCAGCAGTTCGTTTCCATCCCAGTCGACATTTAAAGGTTCATCAATGGATACTTCTAACTTTGTTTTATTATTTCTGCGCAGATACATAAGGATTTCATTTTCAATGCAGCGTGAAGCATAGGTTGCAAGTTTGATGTTTTTCGTTGGGTTAAAGGTGTTAATTGCCTTCATCAGACCAATCGTTCCAATCGAGATTAAATCCTCTACACCGACACCTGTATTATCAAACTTTTTTGCTATGTACACAACAAGACGAAGGTTATGTTCTACCAGTGTATTTCTCGCTATGTCGTTCTGCTCTCCCCCCAGTTTTTCAATACAGGCTGCCTCCTCTCCAGGCTCTAACGGTGGCGGCAGAATCTCCGCCCCTCCAATATAATGAATATCACCTCCGCGGTGAAAAAATACACTTTTCCAATCCTGAATCATCCGGAACTGAAACTGTCCCGGCATCGAAATCTTAAGCAGCATACTATGATTTCTCCTTTCCATTTTCATTATTCAACATATCGGGATGCAGTATCATCTCGTATTCTCCATCCACAGAAACACATTCTTCGCAGACCGCCACCCACGCATCTTCCACAAACTGCCAGTCTCCCCCGCATTCAATTTCCAGTCGCTGTGCCCGAAAAGCACAAAACATTCCCATCTTTTTCCCCACGGAGTGATAGGGAATCATCCGCATCAAAGGAGGGTCCTTTCCCTTCCACAACTTTTCCAAAAAATTTTTATTACCGAGCATAACCGGCTTTTTACTGATTGCATCATAAAGTCCATTGCCGGTATCCAAAAGTGCCATTCCCTCGATTTTACTTCCCCGGTCGTAAATCCGCAGCCGGTAAAGATACGATACCCGTTCCTTTTCTTTTTTTAGTTTTGGCATAAAATACCGCAAAAGAAAGAGGACAAAAAGCATAAGCACTAACATCGATGCTCCGGTAAGCGGATAGTGAAAGCTTTTTTGTACCTGAAGCAAAAGCCCTGCCAGAATAAAAGCACATGCATAATAAAGTAAAAGGTGCATCACCGTTCTTGCAGCCGTCATTTTTCCAAAAGCAAGCCGGACAAGAAAAACACTGACAAAAAAATAGGCAAAAACAAGCAAAAGGAGATTTCTGTGCACATGAAACAGTACCAAAAGACACGCCATCACGGCTCCTAATACTGACGCAAGGATAAGGCGCCACAACCGAATGGTTTTTTGCATCAATAAACTCTGTGTCAGAAAAACCACCAGATTCATCCCTGTGTTAATTAGAAAGAATACATCCAAGTATAACTTCACTCTCATTGGCATCTTCATCCCCTTTCCGTTTGTGTAGGCTCATTATAGACGATAGGCTCTGCAAAGCTTGTCAAACGGCCGCCCCCTTTTCCCATTATCATCAGCCAAATCTTTCTTCCATCTGACATCGTTAGACACAATCTGAACAAGACAGCAGTGTTTCTACATTTCTCACTATCATTGTTTGTCGAAAGGCTTGCATCTGCTGCAAAAATCTTTTACAATAAAAAAAGCGGTTTTAACCGCTGGAATTTGAATAGGAAAGGAACTATCATTATGGCAGAAAAAAATCCCATTGTAACAATCGTGATGAATGACGGCGATGTTATGAAGCTTGAACTTTATCCGGAAGTTGCAGAGAACACAGTAAACAATTTTATTTCTTTGGCAAACAAAGGATTTTATGACGGACTCACCTTCCACCGTATCATTAGTGGCTTTATGATTCAGGGCGGTGACCCGGATGGAAACGGAACCGGCGGTCCTGGTTACAGCATCCCTGGAGAATTTTCTTTAAATGGCTATGACAACTCATTAAGCCATGACCCGGGTGTCATCTCCATGGCACGCTCCCAGCATCCGGACTCCGCCGGAAGCCAGTTTTTCATTATGCATAAGAAAGCCCCACATCTTGATGGCTCTTATGCCGCTTTTGGTAAAATTATTGAAGGCATGGATGTTGTAGATAAATTAGCTGAAGTTGCTACTGACTGGAGTGATATGCCGCTTACACCGGTTATTATGGAAAAAGTAACAGTAGAAACTTTTGGTGAAGATTATCCGGAGCCAAAAACGGTTTAACAAAAAAGAAACTGCAGATTCATCTCCCTTTTAGGAAATGAATTGCAGTTTCTTTTTTTATTTCACGATTTCTCCCATATAATAAAAGCCTTTGCTTTCAACTAATTTTACCGGTAAGATTTCTCCAATCAAGGAGGCATCGCCCGGAAAATGAACGACCGCATTATTGGATAAGCGTCCGGTTAAAAGTTCTTCATTCTGTGTGTTTATCTCTTCCACCAAAACCGGAACCGTCTCACCCTCGATACTCTTTGTAATCTCTGCGGAAATCCCCTGCACTTCATGAAGCAATCTGTCAAACCGCTCTTTTACCACTTCTTCCGGCACCTGATTTTCCATTGCAGCCGCCGGCGTACCGGTGCGCTTTGAATAAATAAAGGTGTAGGCGCTGTCATAGCGAACTTTTCTTACTACATCTAACGTATCTTCAAAATCTTCTTCTGTCTCTCCCGGAAATCCAACAATAATATCCGTCGTAAGCGATAGTTTTGGATTCTTTTCCCGAATCCGCTCCACCAAAGAAAGATAGGATTCTTTCGTATACTTACGGTTCATTTTCTTTAAGATTTCCGTGCTTCCCGACTGCAATGGCAAATGCAGATGAGTACATACTTTATCACATTCTGCCATTGCCTCAATCAGTTCATCCGACAAATCCTTCGGATGGGAAGTCATAAATCGGATTCTCTTAAGTCCTTCAATCTCATTTACCTGACTCAATAGATTAGCAAACGTAACCGGATTTTTCAAAGTCTTTCCATAGGAATTTACATTTTGTCCAAGTAACATTACCTCTACCACGCCGTCGGCTACAAGGCCTTTAATTTCGGAAATAATATCCTCCGGCTCCCTGCTTCTCTCTCGCCCGCGCACATATGGCACAATGCAGTAACTACAAAAGTTGTTACAGCCATACATAATATTGACGCCGGTCTTAAATGGATATTTGCGTTTTCCCGGCAAGTCTTCCACAATCTCTTTGGCTTCCTTCCACACATCCATCACCGGACGTGCCGACTGCACCTGTGTATACAATAACTCTGCCAGTTTATAAATGTTATGTGTACCAAATACCAAATCGACAAACGAATAACTCTTGCGAATCCGTTCTACCTCATCGGCTTCCTGCATCATACATCCGCAGAGTGCAATCTTCATCGACGGATTTTTCTTTTTATGGTTTTTAAGATACCCAAGCCGTCCATAGATTTTTAAATTGGCATTTTCACGTACGGTACACGTATTATATAAAACAAAATCCGCAACCGGTTCCTCTACCTCTTTATATCCAATATATTCAAGAATTGCTGTCATCTTCTCCGAGTCCTTTGCGTTCATCTGACAGCCGAGCGTCTGAATTGACATGGTAAGAGGATGTCCGATTCGCTCTTTCTCTTCCTCTGCCCACTGCCTGCACTTTTTCATAAAATAATACTGTCTCCCCGGTTCTGACTGTGGAGCCTCTCCTTCGATGGAAAGTGCCTCCAGACGTTCATAATCAAACATATTGTTCCTCCATTAGTTCTGTTTTTTACCAAACGTAACAGAAAATGTCTTTTCCTGATAGGATGAACCGGAAGCAATTTTTACAGTGACTTTTCCCTGTGTTCCTGCCTCACACTTTGAAAGTTTTTCCTGCAACTGGGAAAGTGTTTTCACGGTCGTTCCATTTAGTTTGGTAATAATATATCCTTTCTGCAATCCTGCTTTCTCTGCCGGTGAACCAGACGAAACTTCTGAAATGTAAATTCCCTGTGGAATTCCATATGCCTGCTCATATTCACTCGTCACATCACGGCCGGTAATACCAAGATAAGCCTGATTGTTTTCTGCAACTTCTTTTTGATTCATTAATTCTTCTAAGATTGGCTCTGCGGTTGCCATCGGAATTGCAAATCCCATTCCTTCTACTTCCTCAGAAGCAAATTTGGAGGAATTGATAGCAATTACTTCGCCTTTGCTGTTTACTAATGCGCCGCCGCTGTTTCCCGGATTAATTGCTGCATCCGTCTGAATCAGTTTTACACTTGCACTGTCTTCGGCGTCAATCTCACGGTCTTTTGCACTAATGTAACCGACCGTAACACTTGTTCCATAACCAAGGGCATTACCAATAGCAATTGCCTGCTCGCCGACTTTTGTCTTTTTGCTGTCGCCAATCGTAGCAATTTTTACATTCTTCTTTGTCGAATCCGACAATTTACTCATATCCACTTCTACAACTGCTAAATCCGTTGATGAATCAGTTCCTTTTACGGTAGCACTTGCTTTGCTCTCATCATTAAAAATAATGGTAACTGAAGTGGCTCCTTCGACAACATGATTGTTTGTCGCAATGTACATTTTATTATCTTTTTGAGCAATGATAATACCGGATGCACTGCCGGTTCCCTCGCTCGTCTGTGCACCAAACGGCGTATTGGTTGTTGTCTGTGCCGTAACATCAATCGCTACAATCGACGGAAGCACCTGCTCCGAAATCGATGAAACATCCGATGTCGATGTACTCTGGTTTGTCGTCACCGTAGTCGTTGCCAGTTTCGCAGAAGCACTATCCTTCACCGTCTCATTCTGACTGACTAACACATTCTTTCCAATCATTTCCGCTCCCTGAAAAGCGGTTCCAGCGGCTGTTCCAAATAATACAGCGGCTGCTAATATTTTAGCAAATTTTTTCATATTCGCACACATCCTTTCGTCTTTGTTGCTCTTATCATAATATGAAAATGTGTGCGGTTTTTGTTCGCTTTTTGTATGAATTGTGTGGTCTTTTTGACGAAAGTGTGTCCTTTATGCCTCAAAGTTGCCAAGCACACGCATAAAGGCAGATTCCTCTTTCACACCGCGAAGTGCATTCTGCACAGCGGCATCGTCTAAGTTTCCCTCCACATCAACAAAGAAACGGTATTCCCAGTTTCTTCCCGGGATCGGACGTGACTCAATTTGTGTCATGTTCAAATCGTTATAAAGAAAATGGGACAAAATGCGGTACAGTGTACCACTCTGGTGTGGAAGTTCAATACAAAGTGCGAGTTTATTACTCTTTTTTGTGTAAACTTCTTTTGGTCCGATAATAATAAATCTTGTGCAGTTGTTCTTCTCCTGCTGAATCGAATCGGCAACAATTTCAAGTCCATATTCTTTGGCTGCACGCCGGCTCGCAATTGCCGCCTGCGTCTTATCTTTATCCTGTGCCACCTTTTTTGCGGCTGCTGCCGTTGAACCATATTCCACGCCCTCAAAAAGAGGATGTTCATTCATAAATTTCCGGCTCTGTAATAATCCCTGCGGATGGGAAAATACAGTCCGAATATCTTCTAACTTTGTGCCGGGAAGTGCTAAAAGGCACTGGTCAATTTTCATCACGTATTCGCCGACAATCGCATTTTTATAATTTAACAGTAAATCATAATTGGTGCTGATACCGCCCGTTGATGAATTTTCAATTGGCAGAACACCATAATCTGCCTGTCCGTTTTCAACGGCTTCCATCACGCCCTGAAAGCTCTGACAACTGATTCCCTGTACCGACTCACCAAACACATCTTCCATCGCCTGCTGTGTATGGGTGCCAGGCACGCCAAAATAATATACCTTTGCCTGTTCTTTATCAAACGCTTTTTCTGTTTTTTCAAAATCCGTGACATCATCCGTATGCGGCAGAACACCGTACTGGTATTTGCGGCTGATGGACATAATCTGACTGAACAGCTCACGGACCGCACGCTCATTAAATTTACCATGAGACATTTTCGAAAGACTGTCTAACTTCTGTTCCTCACGTTCTTTGTCAAATACCGCTTTTCCGGTCTCCATCTTATATTTGGCGACTTCATTAGCCACTTTCATGCGCTCTTCAAACAGTTTGACTATCTGGCTGTCAATCTCATCAATCTGCTTTCTTGAAACTTGTAAATCAATCATTTGTGTTCCTCCAAATCTTCTAACAGCATGCTGACACTCTTACCAAGCACCGGATGTTTTACATACGGAGCAATCTCAGAAAGCGGCTCCAATACAAACTGTCTTTTATGCATTTCCGGATGTGGTATCGTAAGCGTCTCTGTGTGCATGACACAGTCCCCATACAAAAGAATATCCAAATCAATCGTTCTTGGTCCCCAGTGAATCTTTCTCTCACGGTTTCCCTTCTTCTCGATTTCATGACAGACAGAAAGTAATCCTTCCGGCGTCAAAAGTGTTTCCAGTCCAATTGCCGCATTTAAAAATTTATCCTGATCCGTATAACCATACGGCTCCGTTTCAATAATTTCTGAGACCTTTACCTCACGGATTACCTCCACTTTTTTTAATTCTTCAATTGCCGCCTCTAAATAGGCTTTTCGATCTCCCATATTGGAGCCAATCGACAAATATGCCGTTTCCCATCCACGCGCAATGCTTACACTCACCGTATCCAATGGAAGTAAAATCGGTGCCCATGGTTTCTTAATCTCTACTTCCACTTTTTTCACAAGGGAAAACTTTAGCAAAATCTTTTTTGCCAGCTGCTCCGCTGCTGCCTCAATCAGACGGTACGTTTCCTTTTCCATCTGCTCTTTAACAAGATAAGAAACTTCTGCATAATTTACCGAATCCGCCAAATTATCACTTTCCCCTGCTGCCCTCGTATCCGTATAAAGAGCAAGGGAAACCAAAAACTTCTGTCCGAGTACATTTTCCTCTTTCATGACACCGTGGTGCCCATAGATTTCCAAATCGCGGATTTTAATTACATCCATGACTAGTTCTCCCTTCTGATGGCATCCGTCATACGAAGGGCACGCACATTCTTCTGCACATCATGCACACGGAAGAACTCGCAGCCTTTCATCGCTCCGATTACACTTGTAGCAATCGTTCCCTCTTCGCGCTCATCAACCGGTAAATCCAATGTAAGTCCAATCACACTTTTTCTTGATGTACCAAGCAATACCGGATATCCCATCGCTCTAATTTCTTCCAAGCGGTTGATAATGGTCAAATTCTGCTCTCTTGTCTTTGCGAACCCAACCCCCGGGTCAAGCATGATTCTCTCTTTCTTTACTCCATACTTCTCAGCAAGAGAAAGAGAGATTTCCAAATCTTTTTTTACGTCATCCATAAAGTCGTTATATTCCATCGTCTCACGGTTGTGCATTAAGCAGACGCAGACATCATACTCGGCTGCCAGTTTGGCACAGCGCTCATCATAACGAAATCCCCAAATATCATTTAACAAATCTGCTCCGGCAGAAAGTGCCGCCTCAGCCACTGCACTTTTATACGTGTCAATCGAAACCGGCACATCAAACCTTTTTTTCAATGCTTCAATGACCGGCACAACACGGCGGATTTCTTCTTCATCGCCAATCTGAACATGACCGGGTCTTGTCGATTCGCCGCCGACATCTAAAATATCGGCTCCTTCTTCTACCATTTTGTCCGCCTGCTTAAGCGCACGCTCCATATCGTTATATTTTCCACCGTCTGAAAAAGAGTCCGGTGTCACATTTAAAATCCCCATCACATAAGATTTCTCCCCCAAAGGGAACTCACGGTTTCCTATTTTCATCTTCTTTCATCCTCTCTCTATCTGGCAGCCATCTGCATAAACATCTGCGCTAGATTTTCATCTTTTTCAAATTCTCCTTTTAACGCATATGTCGTTGTCTGTGTACCGGGCTTTTGCACCCCGCGCATCGTCATACACATATGCTCTGCCTCAACCATAACCATAACGCCTTTTGGCTGCAGCGACTGCATAACGGCATCTGCAATCTGCTCCGTCAGCTGCTCCTGTATCTGGGCACGTCTGGCAAATACTTCTACCGTTCTTGCTAATTTACTAAGTCCGACTACCTTGCCATCCGGTATATACCCAATATGGACTTTGCCATAAAAAGGAAGAAAATGATGTTCACACACCGAATAAAATGTAATATCTTTTTCCACTACCATATTTCCGGTATCCGCATGAAATGTACGTGACAAATGTTTCTCTGCATCCTGTTCATAGCCGCCAAATAACTGCTCACACATATTTGCAATCCGTTTTGGCGTTTCTACTAACCCCTCTCTCGTACAATCTTCTCCAATGCCTTCCAAAAATAACTGTACTGCCTTTTCTATTTTCTTATGATCCATAACCGGCACCTCTCAATCTCCTAGCCATTTCACTGCATAACCTTTCCTATTGTACCACACGAAACTGCCTTTTAACAAGGGCAGCAGACAATATTTTTACTTGTTCTCTTGAAAAATAATATCTGCCATTTCACCGTCCACTGCCTTCACCAAATCATCCGGCGAAAGAAGTATCTGGGAACCAAGTCTTCCCCCGCTGACAATTACCGTATCCCATTCTTTCGCAGATTCATGAATAATAGTACGGTATTTCTTTTTCATGCCAATGGATGTACAGCCGCCCCTGATATAACCGGTAACTGCCTGAATGTCTTTGACGTGAACCATCGCAAGCGATTTTTCTCCTACAACATGCGCTGCCTTTTTTAAATCGACCTCTTTGTCTACCGGCAGAACAAAGACATAATATTCTTTGCTTTTTCCCTGCATGACAAGCGTCTTAAACGACTGTGCATAGGGCTGTCCTAACTGGTCTGCAATGTGCATGCCATCCACAAACTCATCGCACTCATATGTCTTTACCTCAAACGGTATTTTCAGTTTTTCCAAAATACGCATTGCATTCGTTTTAACTTCTTTTTCTTTTTTTGCCATAATTTCCATCTCTTTTCTGATTTACTGCTTGTTCTTCCAGCTAAGTTCTCCTAATAGGGATAATGAGCCAAACATCACAATGT
>CALELW010000298.1 GCA_937902905.1 uncultured Clostridium sp.
TTTTTCAATTATATCCAAGTTTGCCCTATTATTAATAAGCTGTGACAACTGCAAAATTTGAAGTATTATATAAATTTGTTCTAACAATGAAATTTCTCCAAATTTCTGCCTTCCCTCTAACAACTTCTGCCCTACAGCATTTGGGCGCAATCTATAAATGCTATGCAGATGTTTTTCACATAACAACTCATATAATTTTTCATTTTCCAATTTAGAAATCACTTTCTGCTTATGCATATATTCATCTGAATATTGAGCATTATAAGCCTTTGTTATCTCTTTTACATACACCATCCATTCTTGAGGCAAAATCATTTGTACTGCATTACATACACTTAACTGTTTTCCCCTTGAAGCACGTCCTGTCAAATACATATAAAAGCCATTCACTTTTATTAATGAATACATTTTTATTTTTTCTATTCTCACATTTGGATTTTGATATCCATATGTTTCCGCAAAATATTGATCTAACTTTTCCTTTGTATCTAATTGATGTTTCAAATACAATGGAACATGTTCAATTGTTCGTATTCTCTTCTTTTTCTGTGTATGCTCTACAAGACAAAAATAAGCACCTTTTATGTCGGTGACCCCACCATATCGACAAACATTTTGTAATCTTGCATCACTTGTTTTTACTCCAATGTAGCCAACTCCATTTGCCTTTTTTGCCAACTGAGCACTTTTAATTCCCAACTTATTTTCCAGGGCTCCATGTACTTCAAAATTCCTTCTTGTAACCAATGGTGTATTCTTTTTCATCATACTCTTAACCGTCGTAATACTTTCATCATTTTTCGTCTGCCAAGCCACTTCGTCATTACGAACAACCGGATAATTAAAAATCTTATCCATATGATATGGATTTTTCTCTGGTGCTTTTTTATATTCTCTGATGAAATTGTATGGGTTTTTAGTAAACTTCACATGATATACATTTCCCACCACAATGTTTAAATAGGCATCCTGCGCATGATGAAAATCATTCACATTACGGCATTTTAACAACTTATATTTTTGACGAAATGCACTAACATTTGGAGCCTTCACATAAACAATGTCCGCTTGTGGAAAGGTCTTTTTAAACAAATCAGTAATTGCCTTTGTTCCTTGTCTCGTTTCTACAAGCTGCCTGTTAATAAATGAAACCCTCTCATCTTCCGTAAATTCGAATGTTCTTGTTAATCTTTCATATTTTTCAGCAGTAATAAATCCACCACTTTTCAGTTCATTCCAAAAAATACGGCATTTCTTTTGAATTCCATCCGCCAAAGGATAACCATCACTTTTATGAGCATTTATCTCCTTTTTTACTAAAACAAGGTTATTGTCGATGCTGTCATCTTTTACAAAATGACGTGGATAAATATGGTCGATATCATACAAATTATCATTAAACAAATCATCCAAATCAATTCTTTCTCCGCTATACATACAACGCCCTTTTTGCGTATAATACAGATACAGCTTTTTACTCCGGAAATCGGATTCATCTCTTTTATTGATTTGGTTGTATAATTCACGTTGTTCCTCCTTGCAATTCTTATACAGAACAAGAAATTTATTTTTACGGCTTTCTGTTCTTTTCTTTTCAGCATTTGGATCACGTGCCATCTCCACAAACACACGGTCAGGCGCCTCACCCATCACCTCTGTAATTTCCTTCAACACCAAAATTGTCTGCCAAGTCATTCTTCTAACTGGAGCCGAAATATACAATTCGTCTAAATCCTCATAAACAATTTCAGAAAGTGTTTTATCTATAACTTTTGCTCTTTCCTCAATATTCTGCTTATAAGTAAAATTATCACTCTCAATAAGTTCCATTAAATTATAATTATCACTCCACATTTTCTGAATGACCGTAGACTCCTCCCCGGTGCTCTTATCTATCCCTTCAACTTTCAGCAGTTCCCCCGAAAGACGTCCCCAATCCTTAAATTTGTATCCTGCAGCCTGCGCAATCTGTTTATCGCTTAACACATCGCCGTAATTATCCTGTATTTTTTTCTTCACAAACTTCTTTGTATCACCATATACCGTCGACCAAAAAATAATCTGCTCTGCTACTTTTTCTTGTTCATAAGTCAGCGTATCCACTCCAAAAAGTCTACAGAATTTACAGTAATTTGCTCTTTTATTTGTAAACCCATCATCTATACCAGAAATTTCCGGTGTATCCTGTGGCTCCACTTCTCCATGTATCTTTAAAAATTCTATAAGTTTTGATTTGGTAACTTTTTTCTCCTTTTTCAACAAATACTCATATATGTCCTGCTTTAATTTAACTGAAATTCTTTCTCCGTTAATCCGCAAATTGTTTAATTCATTTAGTACCATAAACTTCTCGTACAAAAGTGAATTTTTCGGAAGAACTTCTTCCCCTCCTATATAGGTACAGTGTTTTACCATTCTGGAGATAAATCTCTGAGCCGACTCCTCCGTATCTATTTTTTGCTCAAAATTCCAAGGGTATACTTTTCCAGCTTCTTTACGAACCGACCATACATTCTTGCTATACTTCATATCTCCATTGACAATTGGAGATATTGGTCCAATATAATATGGAATCTGAAATTCAAACATCTTAACAATTCGCTCACTAACAGTAAGATTGCTTTCATCTTTTTCCCTCAAAAATGGCAAATAATTTTCCGCATTTTCAAGAATCTTTTTCAATTCTTTTTTATGTATCTGGTTCGGAATCACACCATTGGAAGCTGTAAGCTGTTTTGGAAGAAAATTCTCTTTGCCAATTTCTTCTAATACATAATTTTTCTCTGCAGTTTCAGCAAAATCTTTGATATCTTCCTTTATTTTTTTAAATAAATCGTCCCTGCTGCATTGAGCTCCTCGCCTTCTTTTATCTTTATCTGAATTAACAGAACCTACATACGCACTATAATTATTTTTGTTCATAATGCGGAACATCTCATTATATTTTTTCAAATCATTATCTTTATATAATTTTTTCAAGATTTTCAAATCTTTTTGATGCTTCTCATATGCTGCAACTCTCGCTAAGGATAAATATTTATACTCTCCATCTTCCCCTTTCATAATATTAGCAAGCAGGCTCCAATCATGCATTTGTTTCATCGTACAAAACAATTCATAAGCACTTTCACTTAATAATTCTTCTGCCTTTTGACTTGTTTCATCGTAATTGCTATCTCGATAAGATATACTAAACTTTTTATCTTCGTCTTCCCATTCTGTATCCTCAAAAATTTTGGAAAGAACCCCTTTTAATCCACAGATAAGTTTTAGCATTTCAACTTTTTTCTTCTCTGCTGACTTTTTAATTCCATAATGCTCAATAATTGCTGAATGTTTGCCAGTCTTGGATAATTCAGAAGAAGATAATGTTTCGCGCAGCCAATTATCCGAAATATCCAGTGAAAAATCAATATCAACAACATCCTTTGCCATTTTCACAAAATTAGCATAGATGTCCGCAAAATCATCATTCCCGTTCTCATCTAAATTGGCATTCAAAAAGTGTCCTCTATGTTTATATATATTTAAAATTGCTAAATATACCAATCGTACATCCTGCGGTTCTGTCGATTCAAGTAATTTTTTTCTCAAATGAAAAATTGTTGGATACTCTTTATAATAATCAACATCGGTATACCCTGTATCCGCAAATAAAGCAAATTTTTGTTGTACCGTTTTATCCTCTTCCCAAAATTTACTGTCATCCAGCCTCTGATAAAAGCCGGGATCAACCTTTTCAATCTCTGTTGCAAATAACTCCTTCAAATACCCAATTCTTGCTTTTTCCCTGTTTCTGCGACGTTTCGCCACCCGATTAGTTCGTCTTGCCGCAGCCGTATCCGCCTCATCAAATAAGCGAACACCCCACATGTCTTTTCCTTTTTTTCTCAAAAGCCGGTACTTATCATCTGTAACCGCCCATCCCAAACTCGATGTGCCCATATCAAGGCCAATATAATACTTCATAGCATTTCTCCTTTTCTGTTTATTTTTATAATTATATTTCAATTATAATTTTCAAAAACTGGTTGACAAAACTCACAACTAATACTACAATATACTTGTAATTTACAAGGTGAGTTCAAATAAGGATTTATCCGAAATTGCATTTTGCCCACATTGTGTGGATTTAAAAAGACCGTTAGGGTCTTTTTTTATTACCTTTACTTACCCTTATCAAAAAATCCCCAACTCACATTCCTGCGTTCTGGGGATTCATCCATTCCTATTTATTTATCCCCATCAGCGCTTCATACGCCAATATTATCACACTTCTAAGATGAAGTCAAAAAATATGTAACTTTTTGTAAATTTTTATAGTTTTCAAAGTTTTCTTGCCCTTTCGGTGACTTTATTCTACCATGCCTAACCGTCCAATAAACTTCCCATCAAGCATATTTATAACATATTACTCACTTTCATTGATAAAATCTTCTCCTATTTTGATCGGGTATTTAAATCTTTTTATTGCACTATTGTTCCTATACTGTTATACTTGATACATAATTTATCAAACGAAGGAAGGCGTATAAATGAATATTCCTACAAACTCCAGATTGCAATCTAAACGTCTAAAGTTAAGGAACTCCGTATATTCAAAATTATCTGCTCAGCACCATAAAGAAGAAAGAAACGAAAACCAAATGGTTCGACACTTTTTTAATCGTGGCGAAGATGCTCCTTTATGGGTCATTTTTGAAATTTTGTATCTAAAATGATTTAGCTAGTTTTTTTGAATGTCTAAACGAATCCAAACGAGAACATATTATGATGCAATTAAACATGCTTGATTCATCGATTGACACAAACAAAATAAATCCTAACATTTATGCACTAATACTGCATCAAAATGTTACTCAAAAAATAACTATTCTAGAATCCTATCTTGACACATAACCATTTAGGTATGTTATCAGATTAGAATTTTTGCTTGCATTTTTTCTATGCATATTGTATAGCATATGTATTGGGAGAGGGTAGCAATATGTTTGAATTTGCGCTCACATTGTCAACTTATTATCTCTAACATCTTATCATACTTTTTACACACTTCTATTTCATATTTTATTTCATCTGTCTCATTTTCAAAACGAAACTTTTTATTATGCGATAATAAAATATCCATATATCCAATACACTTTCCTTCAGGATTTAAATTGACGGATGACATATGACCACGTTCCCCCCAAAACACTCTTTCTCCTTCAGCACTCACTACCATGTCTTGCAGGTATTTCAACATTGCATCACTAATACAAAGACTCAAGCTACCATATGTCCCTAAATTTATATCTGGAACCCAATATAAATCTTTTCCATAAGATTTTATATCTCCCCTTTTAGGATTAGAGCCTAAATATGACAAAACTGAATACATAATCTCATACAGCAAATCCGAATTACTGACCTCTCTGTCGCATACAAGTCTATGAACCAATTTGTTTTTTGTCATTATTTTTTCAATTGTTCTAATATCTAACTCACTTAACTTCAAAAACTTTGTTATTGTCTGATCTATTTGTTTGTATTCTGAAAAAAGGCAGAAATAATCTTCAAATTTCTCCATTAATGACTTTTGCGCCATTCCTATTCCGATATTATATTTAAAGGATATAAATTTTTTCAAATATCGTTCTGTATCAACCTGATCACCATATATCTCCCGGATAGAATGATTAAGCTGCTTACTGTCAACTGCAATAATCACCAATACATTGTCGATTTCTTCAAACATGTGATGCAAACGTTCCAATATTTTAATTGCGTATGCCGGCATGCATCGATCCAATTCATCAACAATAATTACCATCGTTTTTGTAGCGGCTAATTCCTTAACTTGCTTTCTAACATTTTCCAGCGTTTGATTAAAAGCAAATAATGTATCAAATTTGTTTTCCTCTTTTTTTCTTTTCTCTCCTTCAGTTCTAACGTCTTCTACTACCTGTACTAAATCAATTCCAATTTTATTCTTGACAAATTCTTTTGTCATATTCTTTATATATTTTTCTGCTGTTTTCCAAGCGTCTTTTGCCACCCCACCACATATTTTGTTTGCATTCTCCACCTTATCTTTAAGTACGGAAATAATTGCAATTGCAGGCTCTTCATAATAGTCATATTTCCAACAATTATAATGAAATACAAAGTATCTATTATCTTTTGTTTCTTCATTCTGTTCCAATTCCAGTTTTTCTTCTAGGCGTTCCAAAATGAACGTCTTGCCAACACCCCACATACCTTCAATTGCAAACGAACAAAATGCTCGATTTATCGATGCACTTTGAACAATACGAAACAATTCAGAAATTTCGTTTTCCCGATTAAGTGCATCCAGTTTGTTTCTTCCTTCAGCCATTACCTTATTCCCTCCTCATTTTTTCTCTATCAGCGCAAGCATATCTCTTAAGTTACATTCTTTTTATAATCCAGATAACGTTCGCATTACCAAATCCACATCTTTGTTTTCTAATTCCTGAATAATATGCAGATAAGTTTTCTGCGTCGTTGTCATACTGGCATGTCCCAATCTTCTTGCCACACTTGCAATGGATACTCCCGCAAACAAAAGCAGCGAAGCATGGGTGTGACGAAGTCCGTGAATTGAAATTTCCGAAATTCCACAAGCTTTGCAATGTCTTGTAAGAATATCATTTACAGTGGAATTGTACACCTTATCTTTGCCAACAAAAATGGGCTCATCCTCAGGCAAATCCTTAACCAACTCCGAAAACTTAACTACAATCTGCCAGTCTATTTGAATTTTTCTCACCGAGGATTTGTTCTTTGTAGGGAGAAAGCCCCCTTCCCCTTTGTAATCCCACGTTTTACTTACAGACAATGTCTGTCTGGCAAAATCAAAGTCTGCCGGGGTGACAGCCAGTGCTTCTGAAAAACGCATACCGGTCTTTGCCACTAAAAGAATAAACCAATCCCAATTAGGAGCTTCCTTAATATTCAAGTGCGAAATCAGCGTATGTAATTCGAACTGATTCAAATATTTGATTTTCTTTGGTTTTGGCATTTTTCCCTTGATAATTGCCTTTCTTGTTGGATCCCGCTCAATCAGACCTTCATCAACAGCATCCAGAATTGCTCCCTTCAACTGATGATGAAAGTCAAGCGTCGTCTGACGCTCGTGCTCTTTGGCGTAATCATTTAAAAGTTTTTGATACACGGTTCTTGTCAAATCGGAAACTTTTAATTCAGGCACCAGTCGCTCCACCCACTTATGGGTCATCCGATATTTCGCCAAAGTTGCATCTCTTATTGCATCTTTTTTGTATACATCAATCCATTGTTTGTAATAATTGCAAAACAGTTCCGTACTGTTCATATCATTTAGCATAAACTACCTCCATTTCAAGTACTGCTCACGCTGATATAAACAGTAAAAAACAACTGTCCGCGAAATTCAATGCACTAATTATTTAAAAGCGGTTTTATTTCTTCCTCCAAAGTTTTTCTAAGTTCTTCAATCATCATATTATAATACTTGAACTTTGGAATTGCCCGTTCTTGAGCTTCCTTAAAACTGGTGAAATCTGCGGTACTCTTGATGGCACTTTCATTTGGTATCTCCCCATTTCGGTAATGAGTTGCCGCATACATAACATCATCTTTTGAAACATACCATGTAATACTAAAATCCATTACCACTTTTTCAATACATTCATGTTTCATATTCTCTACAATATTGAGAATGGACTGCCCTTTATACTTAACCTCGTCCTGTTCAATCTCTGATACCAAAGTCGACATAATATCAGCAACTTTCGGATTTTCTTTTCTGAGGTCATCAATGTACTGCTTGACTTCCTCCAACTGCTTCTGTCTTTCCTCCGGAGTCATTTCCACATCTTCATCCGGGGTCACAATATTTTGAATCAGATTGATAATATACTCATAATCAATCTTTGTATTACTATAAGCCATCAATTCGTAATCCACATCAATTGGCTGTTCCTCCATCTCACTCTGTGTGTCCTCGGCACCGGCTTTTAACTCTTCCTTTACATTCAGATAATGTCCTGCATAATCATCGTATTCGTCCTCGGAAATTCCATATTCCGTCAGCATACTATCCTCATACTGGGTGAATGATTTCAACTGCGCAAATAATTTATCAAAATTCTGAAAAGCTTTAACAAACAAAACTTTCTCTTTTTCTGACATTGCCGGAATCTCCGCCGGTGTTTCCGCCGATACTCTAAGTGCTTTTAATGCCTTTCGGAATGCAGGTTCAATTTCTTCCCATTCAGCTAATAACGCAATTTCTGTACTTCCTGCCGAATATAATTTCACCGCATTATCCACACATTCTTTGAATAATTTGGGTGCTTGGAACGTCACTATCTGACCATACGTTTTATTCTTATCAAAAATACGATTGGTTCTTGAAAATGCCTGTATCAAGTCATGCGGTCCCATCGGCTGCCTGTCCACAAACAACGTTGACATACATGGAGCATCAAATCCCGTCAAAAGTCTGTCCACTACAATCACCAAATCCAACTGCTCACTTCTGCTTTGGAACTTCGGTTCTTTCCTTGCCAGACGCTTGTTCAGATTTGCGTTATAACTTTGTATCTGTGAAATATCAAGTTTCGTACCAAACATTTCATTGTAGTCTTTAATTGACTCTTTCATCTTTTCCTGATTCAAATGAGAGCCTTCTTCATTTTCCGTCACAGAGTAAGTAATTGCAAATTTCGGAAAATCCGGTAAAATCTGTTTCACTTTCTCATCAATTTGAAGCTCGGTTTCCCCATTTTTGACTCTCTTTAAAAGTTCATAATACTTCTGCGCCAACTGAATCGAGCTCGTAGTGAGAAGTCCCTCATATGTCTTTCCTTTTCCGTTTTGGAATCCTAATTTATGATACGATTTATTCAAAATCACATCCAAAACTCTCAGCATATGTGTTTCATTCTCATACATACTGCTATCTGTCTCATCATCCATATTTTTCGGTCCATTATGCTCTACCTGAAATCCTAATACCGCATTATCATGAATTGCATTTTGAATCGTATACCGATGCAGACGCTCTCCATATAGTTCCTCTGTCGTACGTGGCAAATCTCCTAACTGCGGATATGGGTTTTCTGCAAATCTCGGTGTTCCTGTAAAGCCGTACCACAAAGAATTTGCAAAGAAACGTTCTAATTCGCGCTTTGTTCCCGGCGTTACCGCTCTATGACACTCATCAACAACAAAGGCAATCTTTAAACTTTTAATTTTGTTATACTCCGGCGTTCCCTCTGCTAATTTTTTGGTAATCAATCTTTGCAATTTCTGAATTGTCGTTACAATCATCTGACGGTCATCGGATTTTAGCTTTTTCTTTAAATCAAACACATTATCTGTTTCGTCTACATCCACTAAATCATTATTTGCATATGCCTGAAATGCCATCGATGTCTGCGTATCTAAATCTTTTCTATCAATCAAAAAGATTGCTTTATCAATCGATGGAATATCCATCAAAAGGTTTCTGGTTGCCTTATAAGATGTCAATGTTTTGCCAGAACCTGTTGTATGCCAGACGAAACCTGATTTTCCCGTCTTTGATGCCTCACGAATTGCTTCAATGGCATGAATCTGATAAGGTCGAAGCAAAATCAGACGCTTCGCTTCCTCATCTAATACCGTATATCTCGCTATCATTTCATGAGCCTCTGGAATGCGAAGTACACTTTTAGCAAAATCCAAATAATCAGGAACCGGATTATTTTCATTATCTAACCAACCACTGATAAACTTCGGATTTAATTCCGTATCACTTGCCGCCGAAAAATATTTTGTATCAACACCATTACTAATTACAAACATCTGCACCGCTGAAAAAATGCCTGTAAACTTTCCCTCACCAATATACTTTTTAATCTGCCAGAAACCATCCATATAGGAATGTTGTTTGTTTTTCAATTCAATATGTATCATAGGCAGACCATTAATCATAAGAGTGACGTCAAATCTTCTGTCCTGTGCCTTTGTCTGACTTTCCTCATCTGCCAATGCACGATACTGATTAATCACCTCATAAACACTGCTGCCACCGGCAATATGCTCATGGTTCATTACTACCAAATGAAGTCTCTCTGTATCACGCTGCACATGCACCATAACTTTTCCATTTTCACCAACCAGCCATTCTCCTGCCTTGTAGAAAGAAGAAAACTGTAATTGGTTTTTTACCTGTTCAAACTCTGTATCCGATAAAGGCTCTCCATTTAAACGATCTTTGTTGTTCTGCTCCAGAATATATCTAAAATTATTCCAAAGGTCCTCTTCTGTCTTCAAATCCGCTCTGTAAGTCCACTGCGAATCTCCATAAACTAACTGATCAATCAGTTTTTGTTCAATTACTGACTCTAATTCTGCCATAATATCCTCCTTGATTTGTATTGTTATGTTAATTTCTATATAAATAAGCACATTTTCAGTGCAAAATTCCTCATGATGATGAAGAGTGATGAGGTGGTCGAGGTTACGAAAATACTCTGCAATTTTGTCTTGTTCTAATGCAGAAGGAAACATCATTTTTATGCCCATAAAATCATCGTATCCTATGTTTAATAATCCATCCATTCGTGCACCAGATGAAATCAACTTTCTCAATTCCCTATCTGGCATCTTGGTTGCAAAATAATATTCAATAAAATCAGCACTTCCGCTTTCAACTTTAAAACTATGATAAACCCTTGGAACAAGCGCTTCTTCATATGTTTGAAGAGAAAAAACTGTTCCATATTTTGCAAGTTTAGAATTACCATGATTGTAAGATAACTCCCCTTTATGAAGTAATGTATAATTTTTCTGCTCTTTGCCAGCGATATTTCCAGAAAACCTATCCTCTTGCTTCATCCAACCGTTGGCAGCCGAAATTGTCAACGTAGGCAGTTCCATCCTACCATCATTTCCTTGAACACGTGAACATATCTTCCCCAACTTACGCTGTTCCCAATCGTTCACCTTCTTTTTTCGCAAAATAACACACTTTCGATGATGAAGAGTGATGAGGTGGTCGAGGTTGGAGAAATAATCACCAATTTGCCTTTGTTCTTCCTTTGATGGCATGCTGAATCGCATTGAGGACAATGTTGGATACTTTAAATTCCATGTATCTGAAGTTAGCCCTTGAGACCATCTTTGAAATAATTGCAACGAATTTTCTTTCTTAAAATATTCCATAAAGAACTTAGCATTAGCCTCATCAGTAGGTACCAGAACAGTATATGCAGGGCTTACTATTCCGTCATATTCCGAATTTCCAACAGCACCTTGCCACATCCTCATAGAATTATATGGGATGTCTCCTTTTCTTACAATTTTATAGTTACTCTTATCTTCGGAAGCAATATTTCTCTTCTCAGAGTCAGCTTGTCTAATAACTCCATTTGCAATAGTAACTGATAGTAATTCTTCTCCACCTTGAGCTCGCTTTGTTCTTTCTTTTAGCACTTCCCCCAACTTACGCTGTTCCCAATCGTTTACTTTCATTTTTCGCAAAATGATACACTCACGATGATGAAGAGTGATGAGGTGGTCGAGGTCATTAAAATATTGTCCTATTTTTTCTTGCTCGTTTAATTTTGGTATAGGTAAAGTCTGTTTATAAAGTTCATCCCAAACAATATTTTTTCTACAAACACTTGCTCCCTCCGTTGATGCTTTCAAGAAAAAGTTTTTTGTTGAATCTTGTTTTACCCATGCTTGGATAAATAATGGATCACAATCTACAAGTTCATAAACCTTGTAAGCTGGTGATATTATGCCATGTTCAAAACGTAAATTCACATTACAATTTCCTAGATGCAAATTTTGAGCTGATAAAATCAAATCATTTTTTTTAACTTTCAAATAGCCTATATTTGATGAACCTCTAAAATGACTAAACAACTCTGAATTAAGATACATTCCATCAACCGCGCATGAAAGCAGAGTATCTTCATCTTCAACTTTTGTCTTTTCGCGTGTCTCATTTAACAAACTTCCCAACTTACGCTGTTCCCAATCTATCGGCATTTTTTTGATAAAAATGTAAATTTTTCGCTGATGAAGAGTGATGAGGTGGTCTAATTTATCTATATATGTCCCAATCTTATGTTGTTCTTCAATGGTTGGAACTAAAATATTTTCATTAAGGAAATCTTTTGCAACAAGATTTGTCATCATGGTTGATGCCTTTGTGCATCGGGTCATAATTCTTCCCATCACATTTTCATTGTTGATTAAATATTTCCAGAACAACAAATCATAGTCCATAACTGGACGAAAAACATCAAAAACATGCGAAACAATGCCATCTCCAATTGTATTTTCAACAAACCTACCATGGGAAAAATTCTTACTTTTATTTCCTTCAAATGCAATATCGCCTAATCTCATAATATTATATGTTCTCATATATTCATCGTTAGGTTTTTTCACATCTTCTTTGAAATACATATTTGCCACAGATATAATCTTATCCACTCCAAATCTAAAAGTATTTTTTTCATTCACCTTTTTATACAATTCAGAGAACTTACGCTGTTCCCAAACATAATTCACTTTTTTTACAAATTAGGCCAAAATTATATTTAGTATGTCATCATTCTATTTTCATTTTTTCATATGAGATACGCAAACACAAAAAATGACAAATTGTCACTTAAGATGGATTACAGTGTAAGTATCGTACAAAACCAAAAAAATATTCTATACTATTCCCCCTCCTCTTTTATGATTTTATTTTCACTTTTTTACCCCTTTTAGCTATACAAACATATTCTGAAGCATATATTTCTTAAGATTTTGCAATTCATCACACTTATGCTGATGAAGAGTGATGAGGTGGTCGAGGTTATTAAAATACTCTCCAATTTTTATCTGCTCATCTAGCATTGGGTACGGAATAGGCATTTCCATAAACTGTGTTGATGAAATTGTAAATCTATCAAAACGTGCTCCTGAGTCTCCATTCAGTTTCATGAAACGGTGCCATTTTGTAGTTTTAAAATAAAACTCTAAATATAAATTATTAATGTCATGCGTTCTGAATACTGTATAAAGTGGCGACATTACGCCATTTCTCCCAAGTCTATTTCGATTTATTGGACCAACCGGAGCCGTTACGGAAATTCTTGGGTTATAAATAAAATCATCATTTCTGACTATGTAATAGCCATTCAGATTTTCGTTATTTACAATTTCTCTATCAAAATAGTCTCTTTGGCTAATTATTCCTTGCTCTGCGGAGTTTGTAAACGGTTCCGAAAATTCATTATTCTTATTCTTCTCTGATACTCTGTCGGCAATCTCGTTCAACTTACGCTGTTCCCAATCTTCATTGTAACCTTTAAATCTAATCTTCGGTTTT
>CALELW010000299.1 GCA_937902905.1 uncultured Clostridium sp.
TTCGCTCAGGTCGTTCGCAATCTTGATTGAAAACAAAGAAGAATTCGCGACAAGCACGAATTCAATGATGAAGGTAGGTGATTGTAAGTTTTTTTGCGCACTTTAATAAGCCTCTGGCTTTATTAAACTGATAAGTCCTAGGCTATGAAAGGTTTTAAACTTCGGATATGTTGCCGCTGATTGATTTTATCAGCCACCACTACGGTTAACAGTTGGGCTATACCGGCAAGAAGTAAATCAGCATGTAATGTTTTTTCGTTTGCTGTTTTACGATTGGCGACGCAGAAACTGTCCTTGAAGTGATTTATGGATTTTTCAACGTTCACCCTGATTTTATAGGTATCGTTCCATTCCTTAGAACCACGTTCTACACCGGGGTAAGCTCTAAGATTTTTTTCGGGGTAAACATAAATCATTCTTCCGCAGGATGATGTGGTGCAGGGATTATCACAATGACAAACACGTCGTTTTGACTTGTCTTCACGATTGTATGTCCATTTCATCTTGGGACAGACAAATTTCATGGTGGGAAGCTTGCTTCTTAAATGAGACTTACTGCCTTCCCGTTTCATTGGAAGTGAAGGGTCATGAGGACAACAGGGTATGCCATTTTCATTGACGGTGTATTCTACGTTATCCATGGAAAGTTTTGCTTTCAAAGGAATAAAAGCTTTCTTAAAACTGAAATCTTCAAATAAGGATTTGTAGATTTCGACCGTATCAAAGGCTGCATCTCCAAGAAAAATGCTGGGATTAATGTCAGGATGCCGTTTTTTTGAAGTCCTTTAAAGTAGGTAATAATGCTTTAGAGTCAGCAAGAGATTTATCTTCATCCGGAGATTTTGATTTCTTTTCAACGACTATATCAGGATGAGAATTCAAATAGTCCTTATTATAGAAATCAATGGAGCGAACGATGCCGAGTCCGTTAGTTAAAATGCCAAATTTATAGGCATAGCAGAAATGACCATTAATGTATTGATGTTTCACTTCATGATTAGCAGCTGCAGATGCAGGCATAGAAGCATAAGCAGCTTTGTATGGGTCATAAGAATCGTTAAAGTTGTTAGCTTTTGCATAAGCCTTAAGCTGCTTAATAATGCGGTTGGCATATTTAGGATTGTTTTCAGTCACATATGCTTCAATACCTGAAGTATCGAATAGCAGCATAGAGGCAAGGTTGTTATCAATGTCCCGGCATATCGGTTCCGTAACAGTAACAAGATTTTCAAAAACGGATTGTAAGTCCATTAAGAAATCCTGTTTAAAGCGAGTAATTTTTGAGGCATCAGGAACTTTGGTAAAGCCACAGAATTCTCTAAGATGTCTGGAATAATGTAGAAATACCAGCAAAAGAGAATCTGTAGGAATAGAAAAGAGGCGTTGAATAATCAAAGCCCAAAGCATAGCATTCAATGGATATTTACGATTTCTGCCAGTGGATGCATAGTAATGATTACGAAAAGAAATCGGAACAATTTCATCAAGGTCAATGTGATTTTCGAGCAGAGTAAGGAATTGAGGTTTGTGAGATTCAAAAATATCTTGACAATTTTCAAAAATATCTGCCAAAGTGAGTTGCTTTTGTGGTATCATAGACATGTCTCCTTTCGGGGCGTGGTTATTGGTTTCTGAACAACTCCATTATATCACAAACCGTGAGGAGATATTTTATTTTGTAGAAAAAATATGCCGTATTTATGCGGATTGTGGCGTTTCGCAAACGCCTAGTTATTTCTATTTGATAAAAGGAGGCATGCTATTGGGATGTAAAGATTTAGCTGAAAAGAACTTATTACAATACAAAGATGTTTTTTCCGACATCGTTAATGTAAATTTATTTGGCGGCAGACATTATATATCAGCAAACGAATTGTCACGAGAACCTGGTGAACTGATTACCAAGTCCTCTTCTGACAACAAACTGAAACAACTGCAAATGGATGTACCTATGAAGTGTAGCAAAAAATACAACACCCGCTTCTTTGTCTGTCTGGAAAACCAGAGCGATATCAATAACATTATGCCCGTCCGCGACATGGGGTATCAACATGCAAAATATATGGAGCAGCTTAGGACAATCAAAGAGACAACTCGACTGCAACAGACGTATCCATCTCCTATTACCAAGGAGATTCATGATGCTCAAAAACTGGACCCGGTTATTACGCTTATTTTGAATTACAGCCAGAAAGAGTGGAAAAAGCCTAAGCAGTTACAGGATGTACTTAATATCCCCGACGATATGCGTGAGGAATTTGAGAAGTGGATTTCACCTCATTCAATTGGTATTATCAACTTAGCCAATCAATCCGAGTCCACGATGCAGATGTATCACTCCGACTTTAAATACATTGTCCGATATTTGTCATGCAAAAATGACAAAGAAAAATTAGAATCTTTTTTCCGCACGACGGATTTTAAACTTGATCATCCGGAAGCCTTTTTAGACTGGCTGGCCGCCGTTGCAAATGACGAACGTTACATAAAAGCAAAGCAGTTAATCGATAAACAAAACGAAAAAGGAGGGCATATTAATATGTGTGTACTTTTAGATATGTATGAAGAACGCGGCGAAAAACGTGGTATTACCATCGGTGAGGAACGCGGTATCACTATCGGTGAAGAACGCGGCATCCATGAAATTAACACCTTAAATCTCCATTTACTAGAGGACAACCGCTTGGAAGATATGCAGCGTGCCATGGTAGATACTGACTATCAAAAAGAGCTTATGAGAGAATACGGCATTGGAAAATAAGCAACAAAATAGGATGCCCGAGCAAAAGTCTCTGACATCCTTATATAACACAAGATATTTCATTTATGTATCTTACTTTCCAAGCAGTTCTTCGACAAACTGGTTGTAATCCTGCATCGTGGTACAGTTTGGCGCATAATCACTGAGCAGGCGTTTTTTCAACTGTGCTTCTTTTGTTTTGACGCACTCGCGAATTGCCGTTGGGAACAATTTAGTGCCGAGCTGTGTGGCAACTTCCTCGATTTCCTGACGCACATCTTTTTCCAAATTGGAGCGGCCGGCATACTTCACAAGCAAAAGACCGGCAATCTGCAAATTGCGGTTCTGGCGCTTTTGAACAGCATGAATTGTATCGCTGAGTTTTGTTAGTCCCTGCAATGCAAAGGCATCCGCCGTAACGGGGATAATCACTTCATCCGCAGCGATCAGACAGTTATACAATACAATATCAAGAGATGGTGCTGTGTCAATTACGATGTAATCATAGCCATCTAACACTTCAAGCGCATCCTGCAAACGGTACATTCCTTCCACATTTCCATCTAAAAGTTTTCCCGCCTTGGCAAGCAGTGGGTCCGAAGCTACAATATCTCCGTTCTCCATATGCTGAACCGCCTCGTCAAGCGGCACCGGGTCCTCATCAACCATGACATCATAAAGAGTTGCCGTATCCTCAATTGCTGCCTGATAGGTACTTGTGCTGTTTCCCTGTGGGTCCGCATCAATTAATAAAGTTTTTCCTTTTTGATTCAAAATCCCTGCTAATGTTGTAGCGGTTGTCGTCTTACCAATACCGCCCTTTTGGTTTGCAATTACATAAACCGTTGCCATAATTTCCTTCCTTTCCGACATTCTTGTCCCACATCCTTTTAGAATGCAATCTGGCCTTCTATTTTCTGATTCACCACATAATAAACCGCTTGCTCTTCCGGTTTCACGTAAATATCAAGCTGTTCAATTTCCTCTTCTGCAACTCCTTTTGCTAAAACGTCATCATGAATCAATTCCAACAAATGCTTTGTCGAACGTTCACGTCCTTCGTACTGAATCACCATATTTTTCTTTGCACTGGCGAAACCGCCAATCTGTTTGTTTGCTCTTTCCACACTGCATCTCCGAGCCATACAATCACCTCCGTATTTTACTGTTCTTCCTCTTCCGCTTTACTGCGTTTTATCATATGATTTACGGCAAACCCAAGTCCCATAAGAATCCAGAACAAAGGTGCCACACATACACTTGAATCATTTGCAAGACCAACTACCATGTAACCACTGGCGCCACAAAAAATTGCCATTGCCGTTTTGTGAAGCCATGTCTTTTTCTCAGCGTTCATGCAATTTTTCCATGTTGCAATAACAAGCATCACATACAAAGCAATCAATGCCAGACAAGCAAACATACCGTCCTGCGTCCAAATCTGAAGATACATATTATGCGGTTTCGTAATAAGCTGCGCATTAAACTCAGAATTCACTTTTCCCACATAATCATTGTTCGGAAATTCATATACAAAATTATCCGCACCAACACCAATCAGGGCCGTTGATTTAAGCATTGGAAATGTACGTGACCAAATATAGCCACGGCGGGTTGCAAAATCATAATTATTTTCAAAGCCAATCGAATCCACTTTTCTCAGCTTGTCCAAGCGTCCCTGCGGATTATAATACAAAAGTTTATTATCTTTTTTCACCAAATCCCACGTTTTTCCATCTGCACCAATTTCAAGACACGGAATCGTTGTGTTGTCAACTTCAACAGCAGATGCCGAAAATTTAATCTTTTCATATCCTTTTTCTGCAATCGTCACAACATTATTGTTTGTCACAGTTTCCAGTGTTTTTCCCTTTTTATCCTTTAAGGAAAAGGAACCGATACTGTCAGTCGAAGTAAACTCTCCTACAACCGTCTTTCCGCTGCCGGTCACAATCTCAAACGAATTTTTCTTTGTCTGAATGGATGAAATGGTATTCGTCGTTTTTTCTCCTTCGCTGCCTGTAAACCGATTTAAAATACTAGGTTTTGCGACAAGCACACAGACCACCGCAGCGACACACACAACAACAGTTCCAATCGAAACAAGCAGATGCTTTTTCGCATAAGGAAGCAGAAAAATCAGTGCTGCAACAACAGCTCCGGCAACACCAATCAGTCCGGTCAATGACTGTGAGCCATACAGCATAATCAACTGGCAAACAGTAGATATCAGAGCCAGTACACGAAATGTCATTTTCTTTGCCGTAAAAAGCAAAAGAATCGTAATCGGTAAAACAACCGCTACATATGAACCAACATAGTTCGGATTGTGAAGTGTAGAATATGCCATGCCCTTACCAAATGTCAATTTAATATTAAATCCACTTCTGCCAGCCAGTTCAGTCGTAACCAAAGGCCTTGCCCATGCACTCTGAATCCAATCCAGACCAAACGTTTGAAATGCACCAAGAATACTGACAATACAAGAACCGGCAGTCAGTCCGTTAAGAAGCCACTCCACTATCTCTTCCTTCTTCACATAACCGTACACAAACACAAAACAGATTACATAAATAAGAAGGACAAACACGCCCTCAAACTGCTCATAACCACCTAAGAAAGCATCCTCTGCATGCACCGCTCCCATTGCTGAAAACAGCGAAAACAAGGCAAACACCGATGCCGGAATCAACGGAAGCCACGCATTTTTATCAAACAATCTGCCATTTTCACCAGTGCAAAGCCAATATGCCAAAATAACCGTAACAATGGCACCCAGTATCATCAAAAAATGCGATTTATAGTACAAAAAGAAATCCGTCACCTGACCATTTGCCGATGACCATAATTGTTTACTCAATCCATTATCATAAATATGTGCATTGGTAATCAATGGAAGCACTGCCAGTATAAGCAAAATTGGCACAAAAAACTTTTTTCCATATTCTTTTTGCTGCTTTTGTTGTTTCATTTGCAATCTCCTTTATTCCTCAATAAATCTCTTGATTTTTTTCATCTTTTCTTTCGTCATGCGGTAACCATGCCAATAAGCCATTTCCAGTTTCCGCACATCACTTTCAAAGCTGTTCAGCAAATGGTTCGGCCGCAGAATCAACACTTTTCCTTCTTTCGCTAATGCCTCACACTCTTTCACCATAGCATTGTAGTGGTCCGGTCTCTCCATAATCACTCGCTTAATCTCCGGATATTTATGTCCTAACATTCTGGCACCCATTTTATCATATTTGCCATAACGTTTCACAAAACCGCGCGGCTGCGTAAGCACAACAATTAATTTGTCACAACCGTCATCTAACGCTTTCTTAAATGGAATCGGGTCAACCAGCCCGCCGTCGTAATACTTCTGCCCGTCCAAATCAATTGCCGGGAAAAACATCGGTAATGCGCAGGTTGCTCGAAGCATTGTAAATTTCTCATCCATATCCATTGCATTTTTATATTCAATCTGTCCGTTTTTTGCATTTGTCACACCAACTAAACAAGTTCCCTCATATGAGCGAAAGGTGTCCCAGTCAAACGGAATTAACCGATCCGGAATTTCTCCAAAAATAAAATCCAGCCCAAAAATACTTCTATATTTTTTCCAGTTGCTCCGGCTCATATATCGCTTATCATTACGGTATTTTTGCATAATTTCCAGATTTCTCTGCGGTTGTTTTGAAATATACGAAACGCCATCCGCAATTCCAGCGGAAACACCAATACAGTAAGGCAGTAATATATTCTCCGACAACAGTGCATCCATCACACCGCAGCTAAAAATCGGCCGAAATGTCCCACCTTCAAAAACAATCCCTGTCATATGCATGCTCCTTTCACGCCATTTACCCTATTTTATCACAGATAAAGAGACGCCGCAACCAAAGAGCGGCATGTCTGCGTATAAAATAAAAATAGCAAAAGAAGTTCCATTCGTTAATAACGAACAAACTTCTTTTGCCATCTTTAGACTATTTCATTATAACAGCCCTGCTTTTCAACAATCCATTTTCACATCTTACTCAGCGTTATTGTATTTCACACCTGTCATAAGTTTTTTGCCTTTAATAGCAAACAACTCAGAAACACTAACAACCTGATATCCTTTGTCTTTGCACTGCTCCAAAATTTCCGGAACTGCCTCTGCTGTCTTATCATGAACGGAATGCATGTTAATGATGCCGCCATCTTTTAAGTTGTTGATTACATTGTTTACCAAATCATCCTTCGTTGTTTTATCCTGATAATCCTGACTCCAAATCGAAACATCGATAAATGGTTTCTCAATTACTGCATACATCGCCTGACTGTAAGCAACGTTTGGTGCACGGAACAAGAAGTGTTTGTATCCGGTAATTTCAGAAAGAAGTTCATCTGTCTTCGCAATCTTCTCTTTAATTACCTCTGGTTCAGCACCATTCAATCCATTGGAGTCATAAGAATGGTTTGCCACTTCAAATCCAGCTTCTTTCGCTGCAAGAACCTCATTTCTGGAATCCTCATCATGCTCAATATGAGCGCCGATGTAGAAGAATGTTGCATGAGCACCTGCTGCTGTCAAAGCTTTCTGAATCTTCATACCATTATCAACAAATCCTGTATAACCTCCCGGACCATCATCAAATGACAAAGCAACAACCGGTTTTTCAGGGTCAATGTTTTTATCAATCCAATCCTGATCAAGACCATCATATTTGAACTCAGATGATTCAAATTCCGGTGCTACTGTTGGTTTTGGCGTTGGTTTGCTTGCTCCTGCTGCCGGATAAGTAGCTCCTGCTCTGGCAACAAATACAATACTTGTAATCTTAACGGATTTCAACGTTTCCGGCCAACCATAACTGGCATCTGCATCCATCGGCTGAATATTCAATCCAACAGCAGGACCTGTTACTTTCTCATCAAATGCTACTGATACGGATGTAGCACCTGCTGCCATGTTATAATTAAATGCCACACCATCATCAAAACCTGTCAACTGTGCCGTTGTACCTGCTACAGCAATTTTGCCGGCTGTCAATTTAGCAGTAGCATTTTCTACATCTTCAAAAGTAAGTTCATAACCAATTTTTACTTCTTTGAAATATGCCAAATCAAAGCGGGAATCCAACTGGCTGCTAAAATCAATCGTTGCCGGTGAAGAACTGAATTCGGTATCACCAACTTTTGTCATATCAATTGTGATGTCTTTTACTGCCTCTCCCTGTTCCGCAGTAGCGGTTGGTGTCGGTACTACAGCTGTTGGTGTTGCTGTCGGTGCCGTATTTGGTTTATTTGTGTTTGGTGTGGTAGTAACTGCCGGTACTTTTGTGACTGCCGGCTTCTTTGCCTTAACAGTAACTTTGCAGGTCAGTTTTTTCTTTCCGACTTTTGCTAATACAACTGCCTTTCCTGCCTTCTTACCTTTTACTACTACGCTTGTTTTCTTTTTCTTCGAAAGACTAACAATCTTTTTGCCTGACTTAATGGACCAAACTGCTTTCTTGCCATTCTTCAGCTTAATTGTCTTTTTCTGTCCAACCGAAATACTTACCTTCTTTGTGCTAAGTTTCGGTGCCTTTTTCTTTGCTGCTGCCGGTGAAGATGGCATTGACACGCCAAGAAACAATGCTGCCGTCATCACATAACTCATTGTTTTACAAAACTGTTTTTTCAACCTTGTGTCCTCCAATCATTTTTTTGTTTTTGAAACCGCCTCGTAAACAAACCCTGTTTCGTATACGATCCCTCTCTTTGAATTTATTGTAACACCAAGGTATAACCTTGTAAATATATTCCATGCAATATTATAATGTTTTGCTTATAGTTATTTTCAATAAAAGTATAAGGTAATACTTATACTTTTATTCATCCTCATCCATTCGGAATAATGTTTTTAAGATATTCTGATATTCTTCCTGCTTTTCTTCGTCCTCCAACTGCTTTAATTCCTGAATCGGCTCACGAATCAAGCGCTGTAAAGAAGCGTGAAGAACCTTTTTCAACAATTTCTGCTCTCTGTGATTGAGAGAAATTTTTCGATTTAAATATTCATAACTGTCCGTCTCAATCTGTGAACACCGTTTCTGCAATGTCTCAATCGTACCATCAACACGGCTCAATAAAAGCCATTCCATCGTCTCCTGCACCTTTTTGGCAATAACCTGTTCACAGTCTGCCGCCAGTTTTTCCCGCTCTTTCTGATTTTTTCCGGTAATGTCCTGCAGCGTATCCATATCAATCAACTGCACTCTAGACTCATCTTGTAACCGGCTGTCAATGTCTCTCGGTGATGCCAAATCCAAAAACTGCATTTGTCCGGCCCCCGTCTCTTTCCATTTTTCATAAGAAACGACCAGATGCGGCGATGCCGTTGCTGACACAACCGTTTCACACCGTTTCATCACATCATAACGCTCATGATAATCCACCACTGTCAAATTTTCATGTACCGCTAACAATTCTTTTGCGTGCGCAAGCGTCTGGCTGCACAAATAAATCTTCTTAGCTCCGTATTCAAACAAATATGTCAAAGCAAGTGCCGCTGTTTTGCCGCTTCCAATCACAAGAATATTTTTTCCACCAACACCACCGGCACGGTGCAGCTCTTTCACGCCAATATAACTGACCGACAGCGGCTTTTCACTGATACGGTAATTCGTCTTAATCCACTTGGCACACGTCACTGCATCTCTGACAATGCGCTCCAGCTCTTTGCCGCTGTGCCCCATCGTCCGGGCAAAATCCATTGCCTCAACAACCTGCCCCAAAATCTGGTCCTCACCTACAACTAGTGATTCTAAGCCTGCCGCCACTCGGAACAAATAGGAAACCGCCTCACTGCCCTCTTTTTTCCTGCAACAATCTCCAAACGAAACTTCCGGGAAAATGTCCTGATAGCAGGACTGCACCTGCTCTCTCGTCACCGCATCCGAATGAGAAAAATAGAAAATCTCGCTGCGGTTGCAGGTCGAGAGAATCATACACTGTTTTAAGCCAATGACAGAAAGCCGCTCCCATAATTCAATTTTTTTTGAGTCGGGTAACGCCACCTGCCCGCGCAGGGCAAGCGGTGCTTCTTTATAGCAAATTCCAACATAGCCAAAAATCATGGTTACAGCTCCTTCTGTTCTTCCTTAAGCCACCGCGCCACGTCAAGCGCATGATAAGTAATAATCATTTTTGCACCGGCACGCTTAAATCCAATCATGTGCTCCATCACAATTCGTTTTTCATCAATCCAGCCTTTTTTCGCGGCTGCTTTCACCATCGCATATTCTCCGCTGACGTTATACGCCACAATCGGAATGTTATAATGAATCGAAATATCTTTTAGCACATCCAGATACGCCATCGCCGGTTTTGCAATAATCAAATCGGCACCTTCTTTGATGTCCTGCTCCACTTCACGCAGAGCTTCTTCTCCATTTGCCGGATCCATCTGATAACTTTTTCGGTCACCAAATCCCGGTGCCGAATGTGCGGCATCACGAAATGGCCCATAATAGGCCGACGCAAATTTTGCACTGTAGGACATAATCGGCGTATTATATAGACCTTCCTCATCAAGAGCCTTGCGAATTGCCTCAACACGTTTATCCATCATATCACTCGGTGCAATGATATCTGCTCCTGCTTTAGCATACACAACCGATGCCTTTGCCAAAAGCGGAAGCGTTTCATCATTTAACACTTCTCCATCACAAATCAGACCACAGTGTCCATGCGACGTATATTCACACAGACAGACATCTGCAATAACAACAAGTTCTTCATAATTTTTCTTAATATAGCGAATCGCCTGCGGAACAATTCCGTCTTCAGCATACGCACCACTTCCCTGCTCATCTTTGTGTGCCGGAATACCAAACAATAAAACTGCCGGAATTCCTGCCTCACGCACCCGGTCAAGTTCTTCAAAAAGTCTGTCAATTGAATACTGGCAGATACCCGGCATCGATTCTACCGGTTCACAGATATTTTCACCCTCTATCACAAAAATCGGATAAATCAATTCGTCCACCCGGACATGGTTTTCCCGCACCATATCTCTCACACGTTCGTTCATCCGCAGTCTTCTCGTTCGTTCCATTTTAATGCACCTTCCTTTTCGTATCCAATTGCCTGTTTAATAAGATAACATAAACCAGCGAAACATCTTTCGGTTTCGTTTATAAATCTTTTTATACTGCGAATGCGGCAATGGACACGGCACCGTCCCTGTCTCCACCGTAACACTCACAATTTTTTTCTCGTACACAAGCCAGTCTGCAAAACCACCGTGTTCTTCCGTACTCGAACTCTTTGGCATCATGCGGTAATGGTTTCTCTTTTTTATCTCACTTGCTAACTTGTACTGCTTTTCATGCAGTGCCGAAGAAACATCAAAATCCCAGTATAAAATACTGCCGGTCGAATGGAGATTCAACACCGTCTTTGGCGATATCCGCTTAATAAAAGAAATTAATGCCTTCGTTTCCTTTTCGCTTGCTGCCTTTTTCCCCGGATATGTTGCGGCATCCGGTTTCCTTTTCTTCCCCTTCTTTTTATCCTTTTTCTTATCTGCTGAAAAACCGGCAGGGAAGTTATTGTTAATATTAACCCCTCTGGCATTATTTTTCCACGTATTGAAATGCCCTATCTTCTGTATTTTCTTCCGAAGTTTTGCATTGCGGATTCCACTCGCTCCATACTGCGAAATTGTGACACCGTCCGGGTTGTCCATCGGCAGAATATAAAGGCAGGTCGAGCGAAATCTTGCGCGGTGCTCACTATATTCCCGAAGAATTTCTTCGGTCTGGCGCATAATAACCTGTGTGTTTTTCCACTCTCTGGCATGAATTGCCGCATCAATTACAAGTTTCTTTGCCGCAGAAGGATTTCCCACACGCAGACACCAGATTTCACGGTTATCATATGTCCTGCCAATGCTCGACAGCCCGGTTTTTCCACGGTACTTACGCGCAATCTTATGCAAATCTCTTGTCATCTCTGCATAGTCATATTTTTTATCCTTTTCACTGACAATCCACGGTTCTTCTTTTACGACTATTTTAATCCTGCACTGGTTTTTATCCGAATCTTTCACCTTTACGATAAGGTAAGTCGTACCCTTCTTTTTCGCCGTAATACGTCCGTTTTTATTCACACTTGCAATCTTTTTATTCTTTATTTCAAAAGACAATTTCTTCTTTGCATAGTTAAAAGAAACTGTCGCTTTTTTCTTTTCCCATAACTTTATTTTACTGCCATTTTTGCTCTTGATTTTTTCATCAAAACAAATGTAAATATAACAGCTTTCGCCTGTCACTTTGGACGTCGCCTTTAAGAGCGTGTAAATTTTTTTGTTTTTTGTCTTACATTTTACCACACCGGAGGAAGATACGGTAACTAACTTCTTTTTTACTTCTTTTTTCGAAGCACCTCCGTAAAGCTCAAAAGCTGATGCCTGTGACATAATAAGTTTTACCGAATCGGTCGTGTACGAGTAAAGGTGATACACCTTTTTCCCCTTCACTTTCCGATAATGAATCCCCTTCATGCCACCTTTATAGTATTTGGCGTGAGGCGATACCAGTTCATACTTTTCCACCGGCTTTGGAGTTTCTGTTAGCTGTGGCTCCTCTGTCGGCTCCGCGGTCGGTTCTACTGTCGGTTCAGGCGTTGGCTCTTCGCTCCACTCCGTCTGACTATTCTTCTGTCTTGCCTGCAAATGGGCAGGACTCCCGCTTATGAGGTCACACAAAATTAAGGTTACGGCAAGCACTGCCGCAATTTTTTGTTTATGCGTCTGACTCATTTCCCTCATTTCCTTTCCATTAATCATAACATTTCACTTTTACCGCAAGATAAAAGGTACCTCACAATGAGATACCTTTTTGTACTTGTTTGTATAACAGATAAAACTTAAGCTAATTTGCTTTTTGCTACTTCTACCAAAGAAGCGAAACCTTCCGGATCGCTGATTGCCATCTCAGAAAGCATTTTACGGTTTACGTTTACCTCAGCAAGTTTCAAACCATACATAAATTTGCTGTAGGAAAGACCATTCATTCTAGCTGCTGCGTTAATACGAGCAATCCAAAGCTGTCTGAACTGTCTCTTTTTCTGTTTTCTACCTGTATAGGACTCTTCCAACGCACGCATAACAGACTGTTTTGCAACACGATACTGTTTACTTCTTGCGCCTCTGTAACCCTTTGCCAGTTTCAATACTCTTTTATGTTTTTTCTTTGCGTTCATTCCGCCTTTAATTCTAGCCATTTGTCAGTTCCCTCCTTCGCCATTAGCTGTATGGCATAATCTTTTTCATTGTTTTTACATTAGTTTCATCTACAAGAGCAGACTTTCTGAGATTTCTTTTTCTCTTTGTTGTCTTCTTAGTCAAAATATGACTCTTGTATGCTTTGTTTCTTTTCAATTTACCGGTACCGGTAACTTTAAAGCGCTTTGCAGCAGCTCTTTTTGTTTTCATTTTCTGATTTGCCATGATATTATTCCTCCGTTATTATTTTGTGGCTGATAAAAACATTACCATACTTCTTCCTTCCATCTTCGCAGGTTTGTCGACGGAAGCAACGTCCTTTAATTCTTCAAAAAACGCATTCAGGATTTCTCTTCCTACATCTTTATGAGCCATTTCTCTACCACGGAATCGAAGTGAGACTTTTACTTTAGCTCCCTTTTGCAGGAATTTCTTTGCCTGATTTACTTTCGTGTTCAAATCATTGGTATCAATGTTTGGCGAAAGTCTGATTTCTTTTGTCTCGATGGTTTTCTGTTTCTTCTTTGCTTCTTTTGCTTTACGAGCCTGCTCATAGCGGTATTTGCCGTAGTCAATAATTTTACATACCGGCGGTTTTGCAGTCGGTGCAATCTTTACCAAATCAAGTCCTGCATCTTTTGCTTTGAAATATGCTTCTTTTGCCGACATAATGCCAAGCTGTTCTCCATTTGGTCCAATTACACGAACTTCTCTGTCGCGAATCTGCTCGTTAATCATTAAATCGCTTATTGTTCTTACCTCCTAAATGAAAAAAAGATAGCTGTTTCTAAAAGCCAGCTATCCACGTAAAACATTTCCTATCATTATAATAGATGTGAACCAATACCGTGTGATAACGAATGTTATACGGCAAGGTGAGAGTGGATAACTCTGCTTTTTACACCTTTGGTAGTATACCATAGAAAGGTGGTGTGTGTCAAGTGATTGCTGTTATTTTTTTCAGTTTAATTTTGTTGTAAGATTTTATTAGAACAAATAAAAACAAAGTTTCGCCATTCAGGACCGCTCCCGCTAAAAAACACACGTAACGGTGCCTGAGGTCAAAATACGACCTCTATGCACCGACGGTGTTTTAGTCCTTCATGACGAAATTTTGTTTTCATTTGTTCCAGTAAAGTCTCAAGAAATTTAAATCAAAAAATCAACAGCAATCGCTTGACCACACACGCTTACGTACAAAGAATCAACTATAACACTAATGCAGGACAACAACTAATTGGGAAATACTTGTTGATACTTATTGAATTCCAGTAATTTGGCAGAAAAACTTTGAAACTCGTGGGTTTTGAGTACGTCGGTATGTGGTGCTGGTAGTTTCAGCGCCCATATCGCT
>CALELW010000300.1 GCA_937902905.1 uncultured Clostridium sp.
TTAAAGAAATGCCATTTGCCGATAAGGTAAGAACTTTACCTTTCTTTTTATATTTACAGGATACTTTCATCCCTTTCTTGAAAACGTCATCATAGGAAACCATATAGTTTTTCTTAATGACGACTGCCGGGTAGGATTTTTTTGAAACTTTCTTATTCTGGTAAGTTACTGACATTTGTTTTGAACGATTAACAGAAGTTTTACCATTGTAGCGAAGTTTAATTCCTTTCTTTTTTGCTAAACTCTGCGAGCCGAAAGCAAGCATAAGTATGCTGCTAAGCATACAACACATAATGGTAAAAATAATTCTATAATAAATTTTGTTATTTTTTTTCATAATGGCACCTCTTTACTTGGTTTTTCTACAGTTTATCAATATGAATTGACAGAATATTGTCAGTTACGCATAGATTTACTCAAAAAGGTGCGAAGGATTCTATTTCTTGTCTATTTAAAATTAGGCAGTAACAAATAACCACCGGCATGAATACTTTCTGAAGAAAGGCTGTTTAATGAAATAATAGCTTCCTCATATTCAGCCTTTGATAAGTTGGAATACTTCTCTGCGTATGTATCAGCAAGGGAAGAAAGTGTGTCACCGGACTTAATCAACACATTTTCATAACTCTTCATTGTGTGCTGTCCACTCATATCGGCAGAAGCAGTCTTCCCGGTAAAGCCACCTAAAAAAACAAGCAATAAGATTAACGCTGCTACAAGAATAAATGTAAAACGTAATTGTAATAAATTTCTCATAATAGTCACTCCTTATTAATCGAACATACAGTCCGAACATCTGTTTGTTGTATATAATATAACATCCGAACAGATGTTTGTCAATGACTATTTTCAAAAAAAAGAAACGATTTGCATTTAATATAACAAATCGTTTCTGCTTATACAATATTCTTATCTACTCTTCTGCATCATCATCTTCTGCGTCAATTTTAATGGCACCGGAAGATAATTCATCAATAGCAATGGAAAGCGCTTTCGGACAGTCATTATGTTCTGTTAAAGGCTCTGAGCCTGCAATAATCTGCCTAGCGCGTTTTGCGGTTGCTAATACAATGGAATAACGGCTGTTTACAACAGGCTGTTCTCCCTGCTCAACTTCACTGTTTGCAATATTCATAAGGTCTGTGTACGATGGATGTAACATAATAATTTCTCCTTTCAATTTAACAATTATTTTTATATCATGGTTTTCCAAACTGATTCAATGGCCAGATACGCAAAAATACTTTTCCGGCAATATTTTCTCGTTTGACAGGACCCGGTGCATCCGGATCTTCACCCTGCGGAATACTTCGGCTGTCTAAACTTACGGAACGATGATCCCCTAAAACATAGTATTCATCTGATTTTAAGGTATATGGTTTTTCTTTTGTTCCCAATTCAATCTGACTGTCGTCCATGGCATCTTTTGCATATGGGTCGTCAATCTTTTTGCCATTGATATAAATGGAGTTATTATCAATGTAGACTGTTTCACCCGGGAGACCGTAAATACGTTTTACATAGTATTCGTCGACATCACGGCCTTTTGGGTAAAATACGATGATATCGTAGCGTTCCGGGTCGTGAATGCGGTAAATAAACTTATTAACCAGCAGACTGTCTCCGTTTTGCAAAGTATCCTGCATTGAGTTACCGTCAACAACCGTCCTTTGTAAAATATAGGTCGGTACGACAAAAATACAAAATACAATAATGGCAACGTATAACAGCACCTCAAAAATAATACTAAACGGACTTCTTTTTTTTCTGGCTGCCTTACGATTTTCCTGTAAATCGTCAACAACCACTGTCTCTGTCTGTGAAGTTTGTGTTTCCTTCATATCCATAGTTTGATTACTCTCCCTCCGAATGATTTTTTAATTCTGATTCCATATGTTCAATCAGATTTTCGCAGTTACAGACACGGCAGTGCTCATTCTGAATAATCTGATTTACACATTCTACGGCATCTTCTAACTTGTCATTTACAACAAGATAGTCATAGGACTTCATATATGCCACTTCTTCGCCGGCACGATTAAGGCGTTTGCTAATCTGTTCCTCGGTTTCGGTTCCTCTTCCTTTTAGACGGGAAGCAAGTTCTTCATAAGATGGCGGTGTGATAAAAATCAATACCGCCTCCGGAAACTGCTCTTTTACAAGCATTCCGCCCTGCATTTCAATTTCCAAAAGAACATCTTTTCCTTCTGCAAGCTGGTCTTTTACAGCCTGTTTCGGCGTGCCATAATAGTTGCCGACATATTCTGCCCACTCAATCAGCTCACCCTGTTCTATCATATGTTCAAATTCCTCACGGGTATGAAAATAGTATTCACGCCCATTTACTTCTCCCTCTCTTGGCTTACGTGTCGTAGCCGATATGGAAAGAAAATAAGGATATTTTTCAATCAATTGTTTCATAATGGTTCCTTTTCCGGCACCGGAAAAGCCTGAAATAACGGTTAAAACGCCTTTCTTTGACATAGAAAAAGCTCCTTTCGTTTATTGATTCATTCTTGCGGCAATGGTTTCCGGCAGTAATGAGGATAATACAATGGTCTGATTATCCAATACTAAAACTGCTTTTGTCTTGCGGCCGCAAGTGGCATCAATCGCAGCCCCCTGGTCTTTTGCCTGCTGGATTAACCGCTTAACCGGAGCGGCATCCGGACTTACGATACTGTACACTTTATCGCTGTTTACTACATTTCCAAAACCAATATTAATAAATTGCATCGTATGCACCTTTCTATTCAATATTTTGAATTTGTTCACGAATTTTCTCAATTTCGGTTTTCAAATCAATTCCATACTCGGAAACTTCGGAATCATTTGCTTTGGATAACGTCGTGTTTGCCTCACGATTCATTTCCTGAATTAAGAAATCCAGTTTACGCCCGATGTTTTCTCCAGCCGCTAAGGTTTCTTTGACGTGCTCAACATGAGTACGCAGACGAACCATTTCCTCATCGACACAAATTTTATCGCTAAACATAACAATTTCTGTTGCCAAAAGATTCTCATCAATTTGTGTATCACCAAGAAGCTGTTCGACTTTCTCGGTAATTTTCTTTCGGTATTCTTCTACAATCTGAGGAGAACGCGCTTCTATTTTATCTACTAAATCAGAAATATGATCTAATTTCTCCGATAAATCTTTTGCTAGTTTTTCTCCCTCGATGCGTCGGCTTTCCGTAAACTTTTCACCGGCAGCATGTAATGCCTGTGTCACAATCGGAATCCATTCTTCTTCTGTGTCATCTTCTTCTGCTTTTGTAAAAACATCCGGAAATCGTGCCAATTGATAGGCTTCAATCGTTCCGTTAATCGAAAATTCATCTGCCATTTGCGATATACCATTTAAATAAGCAGCCGCAATCTGGGGATTATACTGAATCGACTCAGCGTTTTCCTGCAATTGCTCCATGGAAACGAAAATATCGATTTTTCCTCTTTTTGCAAACTCCTTGACCTGATTACGAATGGCAGGCTCATAAAAATTTAATTTTCTTGGGAGACGAACCGACAAATCCAGATAGCGGTGATTCACCGACTTCATTTCGATGGTAACCTTATATTTTTCATTGGCTGCCTCACCGCGGCCAAATCCCGTCATACTCTGAATCATGATAAGCCTCCTTTTTTATCCAATCTGTATTATTATAGAGCATCGCAGGCGATAAGTCAAGTTTGTTGCCCTCTTTCCCGAAATATTGTATAATAGGAAAAGATGAAAAGAAAGGATGAATACGCATGGCATTTGATGGTTTTACAATTGCTGCCTTAGTCAGCGAAATGGACGCTAAATTAACCGGCGGCCACATACAAAAAATTGCACAGCCGGAGGCAGACGAACTTCTGCTTTCCATAAAAAATAATAAAACACAGTATAAATTGCAGATTTCAGCGAGTCCTTCTCTCCCGCTGATTCATTTGACAAATTCACCAAAACCTTCACCATTTACAGCACCTGGATTTTGTATGCTGTTAAGAAAACATTTAGGTGGAGCCAAAATTCTGGCTTTTGAGCAGGTCGGATTGGAACGCGTTATTAAAATCCAGTTAGAAAACCTGAATGAATTAGGGGATGTTGTTCAAAAATCACTGATGGTCGAGATTATGGGAAAACACAGTAATATTATTTTAGTTGACGAAAAAAATACAATTGTTGACAGCATTAAACATATTAATGGCTTAACCAGTTCCGTCAGACAGGTATTGCCGGGGCTTGATTATTTTATACCAAATACGAAACATAAAATGAATCCGTATGAGGTTACTACAAATGAATGGAATGAGACACTTTTTGCAAAACCGGTTTCGATAGCCAAAATGTTATACGGCTCCTTATCCGGGTTTAGCTCTTCTCTCTCCCATGAACTCGCTTATAGAAGCCATCTTGATGGAGATGCACCGTCGGCTTCCTTAAACGGGAATGATAAATCAGCACTGATGGAACAGTTCCGCAGTTTAATGCAGAAAACAAAAGAAAAGGATTTTTCTCCCTGCATTGTTTTTCGAGGGGCAAAACCAATTGATTTTGGTGCTTTCTCATTTGTGATGTATACAGACTGCACCTGCAAAACATACGAATCGATGTCCGAAGTGGTAGAAACCTTTTACGGGGAAAAGGATACGCTTGAGCGCATTAGACAAAAATCGATTGATTTGCGTAAATCTGTTACTAATATTTTGGAGCGGAACTACAAAAAACGTGATATGCAGTATAAGCAATTGAAAAAAACAGATGGAAAAGAAAAATATAAAGTGTATGGTGAGCTGCTGACAACATATGGATATCAGCTCTCTGAGACGGATACTTCATTAACCTGTGTTAATTATTATGACAATCAGGAAATAACGATTCCGGTTGATACGACGATGACAGCGATTGAAAATGCAAATAAGTATTTTGCCCGTTACAACAAATTAAAACGTACCGAGGAAGCCGTCAAAGAGCAGCAGGAAGAAACAGAGGAAACCATTACACATTTGGAATCCATTATGACAGAACTTGATATTGCACGAAAAGAAGAAGATTTGGTAGTTATAAGGCAGGAATTAAGTGATTTTGGATATATGAAGGAAAAGCGGTCAGGAAAGAAAGGAAAACCGATAAAAAAGAGTAAACCACTCCACTTTATTTCCAGCGACGGGTATGATATTTTTGTTGGAAAAAATAACTACCAAAATGATGAACTGACCTTTAAGATGGCAACCGGAAATGATTGGTGGTTTCACGCAAAAAACATGCCCGGTTCTCATGTGATTGTGAAAACAAATGGCGAAGAACCACCGATAAAAACTTTTGAGGAAGCGGGAAGTTTAGCTGCCTATTTTTCCAAAGGAAAAGGGGCAGACAAGGTGGAAATTGACTATACACAGAAGAAAAATGTAAAAAAACCAAACGGAGGAAAGCCTGGATTTGTTGTATACTATACTAATTATTCTTTAATGGCATCCTCTCATATTGAGGGAATCCGGTGTGTTAATGCCGAAGATTCTGTATTTCTTGAAAGGAGTTATATATAATGGCAGTTAAAATGGACACACACATTCATACGTCATTTTCAACAGACAGCGAAACGGATATGCAAAAGCAGATTTTAACTTCTTACGAAAAGGGATTAGAAGGAATCTGTATTACCGACCATATGGATTACAATTTTCCGGAATCTGCGCTGGAACATCCGGTCGACGGGATTCCGTTCTGTTTTGATTTGGATGATTATTTTAAGCGGATTCATACACTGCAAAAGACAGCTCCACTCTCTGTTTATACCGGTGTGGAGTGCGGTTTGCAGCTTCTTACTGATGTAGTGGATAAAAATAAAGCCTTATGCCAGAATAAGGAATTTGATTATATTATTGGCTCACTTCATTTGGTTGACGGAAAAGACCCATACTACCCTTCTTTTTGGGAAAAACAAGAACCAACCGAGTGCATTTTGACGTATTTTGAAAAGATTTATGATAATATAACAACATTTCATGAAATGGATTCTTTGGGACATCTGGATTATATCGTCCGTTATGCACCGGCAGATTACAAGTACCGGCCGGAGCAATTTAGAGAAATTATAGAAGCCATTTTGAAAGTGCTGATTCAAAAAGACCTTGCACTTGAAATTAACACTTCCGGATTTAAAGCCCCCCTTGGGTGTCAAAATCCACATGAGAAAATTATCAAATGGTACTTAGCACTTGGCGGCGAAATGGTAACGATTGGTTCAGATGCTCATTCTCCTGAATTTTTGGCGTTTCATTTTGATGAAGTGGCAGCTCTATTAAAAAAATACGGAATCCGTCAGTATACAGTGTTTCAAAAACGGACTCCGGTATTTTATGATATTTAATGCCTATTATTTTCGAGAAAAACATGATATTTGGGATTTAAATTTCTGTTTTTTTCTATTATTTCTTTTAATATATCTACTGCTTTGTCAATTTCTTCCTTTGTTGTATGGGAAGAAAGGGTAAAACGGACGGTTCCTCTTGCCAAACTGCCGGTTAATCCAATTGCTTCAATTACATGGGAGGCGACGGATTGGCCCGCATTGCAGGCGGAGCCGGCAGATGCGCAAATTCCTTCCATATCTAACAAAATAACAATCGTTTCTCCATCGACAAAAGAAAAACTTATATTGACATTATTAGGAAGACGTTTTCTTCTTGGACCGTTCAAATGACAATAGGGAATTTCGTGCTCTATTCGGTGAATCATATAATCACGTAATTGGGACATCGCATTTGATTTTTTTAATAAAAATTCATTTGCTAATTCAGCTGCCTTCCCTATACCGGCTATTGCAGGAACATTTTCTGTGCCGGCGCGGAGTCCTCTCTCCTGTTTTCCGCCGTGATGAAAGGAATCCAGTTTCACACCTTCCCGTATATACAAAAATCCGACACCTTTTGGACCATAAAATTTGTGAGCGCTGGCGCTTAATAAATCTACATTCATTTTTGTGATGTCAATCGGAATTTGTCCATATGCCTGAACGGCGTCAGTATGAAAAACAGCTCTGCTGTTTGCTTTTACAAGAGATGCAAGCTCAGGAATTGCCTGAATCGTACCAATCTCATTATTGGCAGTCATAATGGATACTAAAATGGTATCTTTACGCAATTTCTGCAGCAATTTCTCCGGTTTTATAAAACCCTGTTCATCCACATCTAAATAGGTGATTTCAAATCCTCTTTTTTCCAGATAGGCACACGTATTTAATACGGCATGATGTTCTATTTTTGAAGTAATAATATGATTTCCGTTCTCTTTATATTGTTCGGCAGTGCCGATTATTGCCCAGTTATCCGATTCGGTTCCACCCGAGGTAAAATAAATGTTTTGCGGCTCTACACAGTTAAGTGTTTTTGCAATTCGTTTTCGTGCCGTTAATAATGCAGACTTATTAGCGACACCTAAGTCATATACACTGGATGGATTCCCATAGGAATCCTTTAAATAAGGCATCATTTCTTCTAACACTTGTTCTGAAAGAGGCGTGGTAGCGGCGTTATCCAAATAAATCGTCTGACTCATACCTCATACCCTCTCTCTTGTATCTATCACTATATCCTATGCGTTATTCGACGGATTGTGACAAATTACATTAGCGAATAGTAATCTTATGATAGGAACGCTTACCGATTCCGTTTTTTCGTACAATTTCTTCACTGTGGACTTCCTGCTCCGGCTCAATATCTTCTGTCGGAACGGTAAAATCAACAGCCTCCGCTGTATCGGATACTTCCAATGTATTGAATGTTTCCGGTGCTTCCTCCATGCTTGTAGCAACCGTTTCAATAATTGGTTTAGAATCATCCTTCCACTGATTTTCTAAATCATGGATTGTTGGAACTTCATCATATTCACTGATATTCGAATACTGGTCATCCAAAGGAATACTAACCGGCTGAATATCAAAATCAAATTTTGGTTTCTGATATTTTGGCAGGGTGCTTTTGGATGGCTTAAGAGGCAGCGCTTCAGATAATTCTACCTTTTCTTCATCGCGCTCAATTACATCCGCCATATCTTCCTGGGCACTCTCATTCATCCGTTTAATCGGTTCAGCCATATCCAGACGGTTGAGTAAATCACTTAACTGTTCCTCTTCTGTCTGTGCTGATAAGTAAGTATTTTCAACCAGTGCATCCGAAGGAGTTTCTTCTTGCTCAATTTCAAGTGTTCCCATATCTTCCGGTTCTAAAGGAACTTCTAAAACAGATTGCGTATCCGATTCAGACTCAGGCTCTTCTTCAATTTCTATCTGTTTTTCTATAAATTCCTCCGGCATCGTCCACTCCGGAATTTCGTCTTTGTTTTTGCCTAATGTTTTCAAGATGAGATTTTCCTTTTCTTTCTCTTCTTTGTGCGCTAACACCTCTTTTTGTTCCGGTACAGATTCTGGTTTTTCTTCGTGTTTAGGTTCTTCACTTTTTGCTGCAGTTTTCAAATTTTCTGTCTCAGCATTTTCCGGTTCAAGCATTTCTGTTTCATTTTCTTCTGTCTCCGGCAGAATTTCTTCCGGCAAAAGGACACTGCTGAATCCGTAGCCGGTTAAAATTGGCAGAAAACATGTAATACAGTAAAAAATATTTGTATGTTCAGAGCACAAAATATAGTAACATACAGCCGCAAAAAATGTAATCAGAACCGGTCCAATAAAAGAAAACCGATTTCGAATAGCATAATAGCCGGCTAAAGCAGCAAAGAAAAAGAAAAGCATA
>CALELW010000301.1 GCA_937902905.1 uncultured Clostridium sp.
CATATCTTACTTCCTTTTGTCCAATCCAAACCTCTTTTTTAATTGCATTTGTCCCACTCTCCTTAATTGAGTTAAACAATGTAGTTAACAGTCCTTCAATCTGTTTTCTAAACACAACCGCAAGCAGGATAGCAATTCCAATCAGAACGACAATAGTAACAATATTCACTTCACCTTTCTCATCATGAATAAATCTCCTTCCAAACAATTTTGCATTTGAATACCAACGATACAACATAACTTCCATCATAAACACCTCCTATCTGCATTTTATATTTACAATGCCTATCCCAGATTTGAGAATATAGGCACTATAATCATAATAAGAATTCCAATAAACATGATGCACATTGGAATCAATAATTTACTGGCAGCTTTTTCTCCCTGCTGCTTAATCAAATTCCTTCGAATATTCCAAATTTCACGACTTTGCTCTTTCATCATTTCCGTCAATTCACGATTTCCTTTATTCATTCCCTGAATAAGCATAGAAGTAAATTTCTTGATATCCGCAGTGGTACACCGGGTGGCGAATCTGGTAAGTGCGTCACTTTCAGATACTCCATTATTCATTTGATCAACCACAGCCTGCATCTCTATGTACAAATCCGATTTTCCTGTATAAGCTACTTTCTCCCATGCCTCACGAACAATCATTCCTGCATTAATTAACAAAGCAAGTTTTGAAACAACATTCGCAAATTCAAGTGAAATCTCCTCGGTCCTTTTCTCCACTTTCGCCTTTGGTAAAGTATCATAATAATAATAAATAGCAGCTGCCATCACAAACATAACAACAAGTACAATTGGTTCCGCCGTCAATCCATATACAAAAAATGACAAAACAAATACAAGCAATGAAAGTGACAGGCTTTGTGCCGAATTAATTCTTAAATAATAATCTGCATATTTTGCTCCATGTAAAATTTCAATATACTGTCTTTTGCTTCTTACATGAGCATTCTGAATTAATCTAGGTATTTTATTAATTAAATAAAAACCAACATTGTAAGTTTCACATAATGGATATTCCTTTGAATTAAGTGGCTCCAGCAAGCCGTCGTATTTATTATTGAATACTAAAATTCCGCAATAAATCAACGCAAGAATACTACCGACTCCCATTATGCAAAGCATATCAACTGTTAAAATCATTTTTTCTCCCCTTTCATCAAACTTTTATATCAAGTATTTTTTTACCAACAAAATACGCGGCAACAAATGCAATTACCCCAACTGTTGTTGCAACCAATCCAGTTGGCGTAACAAAATTTGAAGCTAAATCCTCACCAAGCATCTTAATCATTCCCACAATCATAACAGGCATTATCATCATTATTTTTTGCTCCATTTTATTTGCAGATACCATCGTTTCGATTTCATTTTCTATCTCCATTTTATCAACAATAATCTGTTGTGTGTTTTGTATGATTTCCTTGATGTTACCTCCTTTTCTGTATGCTGTCTCAAATACATTTGCAAAACTTTGTATATCCTCAACACCACTCCGTTCTCCTAAATTCATAAGTAATTTCTCAATTTCAAAGTTATTATGAATACCATCTATGATTACCTTAAGTTCTTTTATAATTGGCTCATCTTCCACATACATAAGCTGCAAGTCATCATATGCTGATATAAATGCCCCTGTAACATTTTGTCCACTGCTTAACGAAGTCGATACAGAATCCAATAAATCCCTAAATTGTATTTTTAAAACATTCTTCTTTTTCTCAATTAACTGTTCCCTTCGTACAGGAATAAAAAGTTTTACTGCAGCACTCCCGACAATAACCATAATTACAACATCAAGAATATATGTAACAGAAGTTGCTCTCCCCAATTCATCTTTACCAATACCACCATAAAACAGATAAGCCACCACAGCTCCTACAACAAAAGCTAATAATATGTAAATAATTTTTTCAACTTTTTTCATGTAGTAAACATGATAATTGTATACAGGAACACCAACCTCGGACATATACCACTGTGGCTCTCTCTCTTTCTTCTTTTTCATAACAATCCCCTTTCTCAGATAACTTCCTTTATCCCGGCAAGTTTCAGTTTATAATCATTTACCAACGGATTTTTTGTTCTTACAAGGCTTCCGCTAACCTTTTCAAGTGTACTATTCTCATCCTCTTCAAATACATAGAGCGGATTTAACTGAATCTCACCATCCCGGTAACCTAAAACTTCTGTAATCTCCATTGTCTTACGTGAATGGTCACGCAGTCTTGACAAATGAACAATAATATCTACTGCGGACGCAATCTGTTGTCGAATTGCTTCCAGGGGCAGCCCATCTGCCCCCTGCAGCACCATTGTTTCTAATCGGCTCAGCATATCATGAGTCGAATTGGCATGACCGGTCGACAGTGAACCATCATGACCGGTATTCATCGCCTGAAGCATGTCCAGCGCTTCACCACCTCGAACCTCACCGACTACAATTCGCTCTGGTCTCATTCGGAGAGAAGATTTAATCAAATCACGTATTGTAATTGCTCCGGCTCCTGCTGCATTCGCATTTCTAGTCTCCATACTTACCAAATTTTCAATTCCGGTAATCTGCAATTCTGCCGAATCCTCAATCGTAATAACACGTTCCGTCTTTGGAATATAATTGGAAAGTGCATTCAAAAAGGTCGTCTTTCCGGAACCGGTTCCGCCACTGATAAAAATATTGTATTTCGCTTTTACCAGGCACTCTAATTTATCCGCAATCTCCTGTGTCAGTGAACCATAGGAAATCAGTTTTTCGATTGTCATCGGCTCCTTGGAAAACTTACGAATCGTTACCGTTGGGCCACACAGCGCAATCGGCGGTAAAACAACATTAACACGCGAACCATCCGGAAGTCTGGTATCTACAATTGGATTTGCCTGATTGACTTCACGTCCCGCCAGACCA
>CALELW010000302.1 GCA_937902905.1 uncultured Clostridium sp.
CGTCTTTCGTAATCTTCTCTGCTTCTTCGATAGAGGAGATACCATACTCAGCTAATACGCCATTGATTTTATCAATTCTTCTTTCATATGATTCAAATAAAGCCATTATTCTATCCTCCTCTATTTATTTAAGAACTTCATCTGTTCTAGGGTCGATGATTTTAACTGCATCATCTACACGGCCATACTGTCCGCAAGCTTTCTCGTAAGCAGTATTCGGGTCATCACCTTGTTTGATGAAATCTGTCATTTTACCAAGACTTACAAATTTGTAACCAATAATCATGTCTTCCTCATCGAGAGCGATTCCGGTAACATAACCTTCTGCCATCTCTAAGTAACGAGGACCTTTTTTCAATGTACCATACATCGTACCAACCTGGGAACGAAGTCCTTTACCAAGGTCTTCCAAACCAGCGCCGATTGGCAAACCATCTTCTGAGAATGCGCTCTGTGTTCTACCATATACAATCTGCAAGAACAACTCTCTCATAGCAGTATTGATAGCGTCACATACAAGGTCAGTATTCAAAGCTTCCATAACGGTTCTTCCCGGAAGAATCTCAGCTGCCATAGCTGCGGAATGTGTCATACCGGAACATCCAACGGTCTCAACCAGAGCTTCCTGAATAATGCCCTCTTTTACATTCAATGTAAGTTTGCATGCTCCCTGCTGAGGTGCACACCAGCCTACACCATGTGTCAAACCAGAGATATCTTTAACTTCTTTTGCTTTTACCCATTTTGCTTCTTCTGGAATCGGTGCACAACCATGGTTCACACCCTGAGCAACTGGGCACATGTTTTCTACTTCCTGTGAATAAATCATGTCATAACTCCTTTCAGAATTTTGTTCCTATACTTAAAAAGAATACAATATTTCGACATCTTTGTCAATGTTTCGAGACGACTTCGCCTTGTTTTTTGTAAATGCTGCCAGCCGGTATCACTCCACGGACACTGGACAATGGATATACGTTGCTGTTTGCCCCGATAATGGAACCCGGATTTAAAATACTGCCACATCCAACTTCCACGCAGTCTCCTAAAATGGCACCCATTTTTTTCAGACCGGTCTCAATTTTTTCTTCGCCGGATTTAATTACAACTAAAGTTTTGTCCGATTTTACATTGGATGTAATGGAGCCGGCTCCCATATGGGACTTAAATCCCAAAATCGAATCACCTACATAATTGTAATGAGGGACCTGAACCTTATCAAACAAAATAACGTTTTTCAACTCGGTTGAATTTCCAACAACTGCGCCTTTTCCAACAATTGCATTGCCACGGATAAATGCACAATGGCGGATTTCCGCCTCTTCATCAATAATCGCCGGACCATGAATGTATGCAGACGGCGCAACAGTAGCGGATTTGGCAATCCAAATATTTCCCTCTCTGCACTCAAACTTATCTGCCGGCAATGTTTTTCCAATTTCTAAAATAAACTCACTAATCTTTGGAAGCACCTCGTACGGATAGGTCACTCCTTCAAAAATTTTTTCTGCAATTGTATGTCCTTTTTCAAACAAAACATCACATGCAATTTCCTTCATTATTTCTGCCCCCTATGGATTTATTTGTTTTCGTATTTCTTCAACAAGTCACGGTTCTTAATTTCATACTTATTAAAGAAAAAGCTATCACCTTTTTTATCCCACTGTTTCGGGGAATATTTTGGCACATACCAGTCTTTGCTTTCAAAATATTCCTGAAGTTCCTTGGATTTGAATTTACGTCCATGTCTTGCATATAATTCATTTTTTGCAAGATTGATTTCGGATTTACTCATACCGCTCAAATCACTTTTTGTTAAATACTCAGTATTACTATTTGGGAATATGTAAGTATCATCCGCAATGGCAGTATCATCGTCCTCACTGTCCTCATCCGCATCATTAAAGTCTTCAAATTCTTCACTATCTCCAACATCAGATGGCGCTTCGGTCGGCTCTGTACCCCAAAAAGAATCCTGTGTTGGTGCCGGTGTCGGCGTAGGCGATGGACTAGGCGAAGGTGTTACTTCAATCTGATTCGGAATCTGATGAGAAATGTTTTGACTAAAATGCAATTTCACATCATCGCTTCCTGTCATTACAAACTGATCATCCGTCTCAAAATTTCCTGTATAAATCATGCCATCGCAAGTAATGGTATAACGGTCATTCGACTCCGTCCAATTTAATACTTTACTGCCTTCTCCGCCTCCAATCATCTGACCGGAACCATCCGCATTGATCGTCATTGTCAGCCTGATATCATCTGCTTCTTTATCCTGCAAAACAGCGAGATCATGCAGAGACCGCAATCCGTCTTCCGGCGTTGTAGCAGCAAACTCATACCATGTTCCCTCTAATTTTTTTCCGGAATCCATAAATGGCAGTTTAATTACACCAGTAAGAATTAGAATAACAGCAATACCAATCAAAATCACCGGGATTGTTATTCCAAGAATTAATCCAAGATGACTTTTCTTTTGCTTTTGCGGTTTCTGTGGCTTCTGCGGTTTATTGAAAGATGTTTGTGCTGCCATGTTCTGTTTGGCTGCCTGTACTCTTTGCTTCGCCTGTGCTTCCTGCTGTGCCTGCGCTTGTTGCTGTTGCTGCATTTGCTGTGACATCTGCGTCTCTTGCTGCGCCTGTTGTTCCCTTGCTGCCTGAATCAAATCACAGCCACACTCTTCACAGAATCGTGAACCCGGCTGGTTTTGATGACCACAATTCGGACAAAATGTAATCTCCATAATCCTATTTCCTCTTTTCTTAATTATTAAGTTAAAATAACATAAAATATTATATCACTGCCTGTCTAATAATGTCTAGCAAGAAATTCCAAAACAATTGAAACAGGATATTTGCTTTGCAAATATAGTTTCAATCGGTGTTGGAATTTCTTGCTTACATATTAGTTCGAGA
>CALELW010000303.1 GCA_937902905.1 uncultured Clostridium sp.
GAGTAAATGGCTGTCTATGACCATTCTTTTTGTGGTATCCGGTTTTTCTCTTATAACGATAAACAATAACCTTTTTACTTTTGCCTTCTGCTACTACAGTTGCTTTGACAGAAGCTCCATCAACAGTCGGAGTACCAACTTTGACATCTTTGTCACCAACTAAAAGTACCTGGTCAAAAGTAACTTCGGAACCAGCTTCCAAACCAAGTTTTTCAACTTTGATTACGTCGCCTTCTTCTACTTTATACTGCTTACCACCGGTTGCTATAATTGCGTACATATAGCACCTCCTAATAAAATTACTCGCCAACTATGGTGCCTGTCTCATGAAAAAATGGACAGAACTATAACCTCGTTGTGCGGCATACGCATAGTAGTATAGCACGACAAACCATGGCATGTCAAGCATTTTTCTTGTTTTTCACTCCCTTGGCAGAACTTCCCGCAATGGTGGATTTTTTTTCATTCTCGTAATCTCAACAAGGCCAAGTTTTGTAATGTCCACAAGTACGGTTTTCACTTTATCTTCCGAAAGTTTCATGCGGAGAAGCTGCATCAGTTCTTCCACATGTTCCTGTTCTTTCATATCAATAAAATCGATTAATATAATACCCGAGAGATTGCGCATGCGTATCTGGCGTGCTGCCTCGATGGCAGCCTCACAGTTAATTTTATAAAACGTCGTCTCCTTGTTTCTCCTGCCATCCACAGCCTTTCCGGTATTCACATCAATAACCGTCAACGCCTCCGTTGGCTCAATCACAAGATTGCCACCGCTTTTTAACCACACTTTCTTTTCATTTGCTTTTAATAATTTTGTCGAAATGCCAAGCAATTTATCCAGAGAATAATTCTCATCCGAATATAATTCCACCTTATCCCCATAAATGGGATGCAGTTCTTCACAAACCGATGGCAAATCCGTGACAATCCTCTCAAAATTTGAAAGTTCCAAACTTCGAATATATTTCAAATAAAACGATGCCTCGCGGTACAAACAGCTAAATCTTGTTTTATACTCACTATAATCCATCAGCTCATGCATTTGCTTCAGAAGTCCGGTGCACTCTTTTCTAATTTCTTCTTCACTCGCTGTTTTCGCATTCGTGCGAAGAATCACACCATAGGTATCCCCACAAAAATCTTCTAAAACCTTGTAAAGTTCTTCCTTTTTTTCTTCCTCTGTAATTTTTTTTGAAACACCCTTTGTTTTTGATTTTGTGGAAACAACTGCAAACCGTCCGGCAATTTCCGGAAAAATTGTCAGTACCGGCTGCTTTGTCTTAACCGCCGCCTGCTTAATCTGAACCACAAATTCATCTCCGGCTTTTACCGTTTTTCCCTGACATTCACTTAAAGGAAGGAATCCAACCTTATTTTTCTCAAATTCTACAAAAGCCGCATGAATATTATCTACGACATTCTGCACTTTCCCGACAAAAATATCGCCAACATTTCCAGAAGTATTTTCCTCGTTTTCTACTAAAACATCATACAATTTGTCGTTATGCACAGAAACCAGTATCGTTTTATCCTGCACTTTTGTAATTACAATCTGGCTGCGGTTCGTCATCGTCTATTCTCCCTTTTTCTTAAAAATCATCTGCAGTCTGTGAATCTGATACGAATAAGGTTCTAATTCTTTCTCACAAAATGCATAAAATGCCTGCATCACAAGTTCCGGCTTAATGTTTGTCTCACTTCCGCTTGTCAGCCGCATAAACAGCGAGTTCCCCTCATAATCACAGTGAAGTGTTCCATAGTTTTCACCATTTTTCCCGGCAAAGGCATCCAGCGAAAAATCCCATGCAAGAATATGCGGTTTAATATCCACTTCTTTCACTGATTTTTTTGTCTTTTTCTCAATTACAATTTCTTGCTGTTCCATAAAAGAAAGCCATTTTTCCTGCCAGTTTTCCGGAAAAACGCCCGGTTCTTTTTCCACTACCATATAATCCGCAGCGATAAGAAGTGACATCGAATTTTTAAAACCATCCGGCATGATTTCGATATCCGTAACAAATATTTCATCGGTCATAAATTGGTTTAAGTAAGTCACAAGCTCCGGCAGCGAAAGTTCCGGCAGTGAATAAAATTCCACATCAATATACTCTCCGTCACTCGTCACGCCGACACCAAGGGGCGAAGCAAAACTCATTAACTGGTGCGGACTGTACCCCTTTGAATACGCAACATCCAATTTTGCGCGGCGAATCGCCTTTTGAAAAAAGCGCATACAGTCAAGGTGTCCGATAAATTTCATCGAGCCGCATTTTACAAAACGCATTCTTGTTTTCATTGTGCACTACCTCCACTTGCTTTTCTATCCATCATACAAATACCTGCATGGAACGAAGCAGCTCCACATCCACTGCACTTCTGCTTACAGTTTGGTGTCACTTTCGCCTGCTTCGCATTTTCATATTCACGGCGTAAAAACTTTTTGCTGACACCAATATCAATAAAATCCCATGGAAAGATTTCATCTTCGTTTCGTTCTCTGTAATTGTAAAAAACACGGTCCACCGAAAGTTCATCAAGCAGTTCATTCCAAACATCCGGGCGGAAATAATCCGTCCACGCGTCAAAAATACACCCCTTTCTGTAAGCCTTTTCAATTACATCCGAAAGTCTCCTGTCACCTCTGGCAAAGATTCCTTCCAATTCAGAGGTCACGGCATCATGGCAGATATAACGGATGGAACGCTGGTTAATCTGTTCTCTCACCTTACCGGTAAGGAAGCGCCGTTTCTCATCAAAATACTCTGCCGTTCCCATCGGCGCCCACTGGAACGGAGTAAACGGTTTTGGCACAAAAAACGACGTACTTGCCGTAATCTCCGGTCTTCCCTGACGTTCCTCTTTCGGAAGTTCAAAATAGGTAGCAGCGATGTCATTTGCCAATTCAGCAATTGACGCAATATCCTCGTCCGTTTCACCGGGAAGTCCTAACATGAAATACAATTTGACACGTTTCCATCCCCCTTGGAATGCTTCCCATGCTCCTTTTAAAATTACATCTTTTGTTAAACCTTTATTAATCACATCACGCATGCGCTGAGACCCTGCCTCCGGCGCAAATGTCAAACTGCTTTTTCTAATATCCTGCACCTTACTCATAACATCCAAAGAAAACGCATCAATACGAAGCGATGGCAGTGCAATATTTAATTTCCTCTGACGACATTCTTCAATCAGATAATAAACCAAATCCGCCAGTTCATCATAATCACTTGAACTTAAAGAACTTAAAGTGATTTCCTCATACCCGGTATTATCAAGCATTTCAATTGCCCGCTCTTTCAAAAAATCAAGTTTTCTCGGACGAATCGGACGATAAATCATCCCCGCCTGGCAGAAACGGCACCCACGGATACATCCGCGCTGGATTTCCAATACGACTCGGTCCTGCGTAGCACGAATATATGGCACCAGTGGTTTGGATGGATAATAGGTATCGCTCAAATCCGTCACCACCTGTTTTTTTACACGTTTTGGTGCTTCCTCGCAGTTTGGCTCCATCGATGCAATCGTTCCGTCCTCGTGATACGTTACATCATATAAAAGAGGAACATACAGCCCTTCCACACCGGCTGCCCGCTTCAAAAATGTCAACCGGTCCTCTCCCTTTTGTCTGGAATCCTTATAGACATCTAATAATTCGCGGTAAACAGTCTCTCCTTCTCCAATATAAAAAATATCAAAAAATTCAGCAATCGGCTCCGGATTATATGTGCACGGACCTCCTCCGATTACAATCGGATCTTCCCATGTTCTCTCACTGGCATGCAGTGGAATGTGTGACAAATCCAAGACCTGTAAAATATTGGTATAACACATTTCATACTGAATCGTAATACCAAGAAAATCAAACGCCCGAATCGGCTCCTGGCTCTCCAAAGCAAACAATGGAATATTTTTCTCACGCAGTATCTTGTCCATATCCGGCCACGGAGAATAAACCCTTTCACAGTAGGTATCATCCCAGCGGTTAAACATATCGTATAAAATCTGTATACCAAGATGCGACATACCAATCTCATATACATCCGGGAAACACATACAAAAACGCACATCAACCTCTCTCGGATTTTTCTTTACCATATTAATTTCATTTCCAATATATCTGGCCGGTTTTTCAACCTGCATTAAAACTTCATCTCGAAGTGCTAATTTTCTCATGCTTTGCTATCCTTTCTTCTGCATTCTGTTCGTCAATTATACACAACTTTATGATATACTGTCAAATATCTTGCCACTTGAATCAACTTATGCTATATTGAAACAAGTGAATTTATGCGAAGGAGGGACCAAATTATGTGGTGTCCAAAATGTAAAAACGAATATGTCGATGGAATTACCCTCTGCGCCGACTGTGGTGTGGAATTAGTCGATGAACTTCCGGAAGAAACGGATGAAGCGAAACCGGTTCGTTTGTGCCATGTTGCCAATGAAGAAATTGGTGCAAAACTGGTTTTATATTTGAATGTAGAAGGGGTACTTACCGCAGGAATTATGCCGGTTACCGAAGATGATGAATTTGACGATGGATTTTATGTTGTCGTTGCCAAAGAAGAATACGATGAAAAAGCCGAAACGTTTGAATCTTTTGACGGTACATCAGAAATGACCGAAGAATCCGTTTCTTCTATGATGACGGATATTGATGATGAACTTGCCCAGATTCAGGACGAAGAAGCAAGCAAAATGCTTTCCGAACTCCGCACCGAATCCAGTTCTGTTTATGTCAAGAAAAAAGACAAATACACAGATTTAAAATTCAGCGGTATTTCTTTTATTGTATTTGGTCTTTTGGGACTCGGTCTTTTAGCACTGAATTTATTTGAATACATTAGCTTATTTAATAAGTTTTCATCCTTAATCATGGCCGTTGTCTTTGTCATTTTCTTCATTGTGGGAATTACTTCTCTTCTGCGTGCAAAGAAAATGAAATCCATGGTTTCCCAGGAAGAAAGAGCAAGTGATGATGTATTAGACTGGATTGAAGCAAATATCACGAATGAATATATTGCATCTTTAATCAATGAAGAAGAAACCGAAGAAACAAACTACTTCACCGTCCACTCGGCAATGTGTGAGAAAGTCAAAGAACAGTTTCCTCTCTTCAACGAAAATTATATTGATGAATTAATGGATGAACGTTACAACGAATACTGTGACTCCATTAACTAAACACTTCTCTAAAAAATCAAAAAAAGGAAGTTTAATTGGTTCGAGACTATAACGCACCACGTTACCCCGTCTTGAAACAATTAAACTTCTCTTTTTTTACTTCATTAGGTGCATTTTTCTGGCTAACAAATATAATCTTCTTCCCATCGGGAAATCAAACAATTCTTCTTTTGTCAGCCCCTTCAGCAGAAGAAATGCCGTAAAGTATACCACTACCGCTACACAGACCGCAAGCATTGTACGAATCAAATTAGAGCCAATCACAAAGCCCACAAGGCCGTAAACACTAACTGCTGCAAGTGCCATCCAAAATCCCGCTGCCAAAGGAGCAAAGAACGTCTTAATAACTTCCTGCCGGTACGAAGGCACATAGCGTTTAATCGCACGAAGATTCAGAATAAACACAAGAATCGGGAATGTGATATTGCCAATCAAAAGTGCATAAACGCCAATGTTGGTACAAGCCAGGAAAAACGATACGATTCCAATATGAATCACCAGCGAAATTGCGGAGTGAATTACCGGAAGCCGCATTTTATCAATACTCTGCAAGGCACCACCGGTTACATTGGAAAGCGCATAAAAGATAATCGCCGTTGCACCAACTGTCATCATATGCCCGCCAAGGACGTAGTTTGAGGACGAAAACAGCATGCGGACAACCGGCTGTCCAAGAACCGTAAGTCCAAGTGCACACGGAATTGCTATAATCATGTTAAATTTAATACCGGAAGCAACATTATAGTTCCACTGTTCATCGTCTCCCTCTGTGTATGCCGCCACTGCACTCGGTATCATAGAAGAAGCAATGGCTGTTGAAATCGCAATTGGAACACTGCACAACAAGCGGTATTTGGAACTGTATACACCGACAAAACTTTTAATGGAAACAGCATCCAAACCTCTTTTTGCCGAAATAAATCCAAACAGCTTATAATCAATTAAGCCACTGATATTGTAAACCGTCTGTGAAAGAACAATCGGAAGAATCGTAAGAATCAATATCTTAAACAACGATTGGTAGGATTCCAGATTTCCGGTCACATCTTTCTTCTCTAACTTTGCCTGAACCGGACGGTATAACCAGTATACAAACATAACAAGTAAAAGAGCCGATGCCGCACCAAGACATGTACCAAGGGTACCACCTGCTGCTCCCCAGGCAGCCTGCTGTAAACTCTCAGCATTCCACTTCATAAACAAATAGCTTGCTGCCACACTGACAATGGCATTGACCACCTGCTCAATAATCTGTGAAACCGCTGTCGGTATCATGGTTCTTTTTCC